>JANQST010000325.1 GCA_028279155.1 Cyclobacteriaceae bacterium | reverse complement strand
TGCGTGACAATTGATCATCAGACGTTAGAAAATAATACAGTAACCATTCGGGAACGAGATACTATGGAACAAGAACGTGTCTCTGTGGATGTTCTGATTTCAACGCTCCATGAGAAGGTGAATATGAAGCATTTGCTAAAATCCTTGCCTTGATTTTTATATTCATCGTATCTGTTTTTGTCGTTATTCATGGGATCACCAGGTACCAACGAACCGGATCTGCATACAAGGCGGTTTATCTAAGTAAAAAGCATGTTGCTTACCTTGAAAAGTATTTTGATTTCTTCAACAAACTACCACCGCAATCAAGAAAGATATTTACACAAAGAGTAGCAAGCTTCATTACCAGCAAAAAATTTATTGCACGAAATATGGAATCAGTGACTGATGAGATGAAGGTGCTGATTTCTGCTTCTGCGATCCAATTGACTTTTGGGTTTCCGAATGTTCAACTTAGTCACTTCAGAAATATCCTGGTGTACCCAGATTCATATTACAGTCTCATTAACAGGACTTATCATAATGGGGAAGTTAACCCAAGACTAAAAGCCATCGTACTTTCCTGGAAGTCTTTTGTCGAAGGTTACATTCATGATGATGGAAGAAACCTTGGCCTTCATGAAATGGCACATGCCCTTCGTCTTGAGAACAAAATTATGAATGAGGAATACCAGTTTCTTGATAAGGCTGCTCTTAAAGACTGGGAGCTCAGAGCAACTCGTACAATGAAGGAAATAGAAGATGGTCAAGAAAGCTTTTTTAGAGAATATGGAGCAGTAGATAGAGAAGAATTTTTTGCAGTCGCTGTTGAAAATTTCTTTGAGAGACCGCTCGAATTTGTAGAAAAACACCCGCTCACATACAATACGCTCCGCCAGTTGCTAAAACAAGATCCCGTTTTGTTGGAAAAGCTTTAGTATTGCGCTCATCATTGTTTAACTCAACCACCCTAATTGGAATTCTTACAATCTGATATCAGGTGAAGTAGCAAAATTGCTGTTATAAAATAAACAAATCAGCCCCCATTTCAATAATCCCTATCTCAAACAATAATAAATAGTTAAAAATGAAGTATTTCTTAGCACTTACTCTAGCAAGTGTCACCGCTTACGCCACATGTCAAACTAAGGAAGATTTGCTTCAGATTTCAACTCTGAATGCTGCTTACGTAGAAAAAATGAATTCAATATCATCACCAATGACATTGGATTACAAAGCGCTATATCTTGATGAACAATGGAATCATATGATGATCATGACCAAGACCAATGAAGTGCTTCATTCAACAGGAAGGATAAATCTAGTCAGAAAGGTAGTTGAAATTCTAGTCGACCGACACGTGCGTCAGCTAAATGAAAATAAGGTAAAAGCGTTGATTGTAAATGGAAGTCGAATATTGAAGGTGAGTGGTAGTAAAATTGAAGATTTAAGTACCTCCTCTTACATGGGAATACTCAGTACCGGAAAGTTGAATTTACTTGAAGCTCACAAGATTGGATTTAGAATTGAAGAGCATGCATATTCAGGAGTAGTTAGAGATGAGACACCTGTTCTTCTTTCTGATTTTTATTATACAATAGACTTCGATAAATACAATCGTCTCAGCGGCAAAAAACAGATCTTGTCTTTGATGGAAGATAAAAGGACAGAGGTTGAACGATTCATCAAAATCAACAAATTAAAGCTTGGACAAAAAAAGAGTCTGGCGATTTTGTTCAATTACTATAATTCTCTTTCATCTGCTTCTGACTAAAATTTCTCCTATAAAATCAGGTGAAGCAATCTGCATATTGTTATGCAATTAATAATTTTCATGAAGCATACATTTTTCTCATTCCTAACACTTCTGATCTTGAATCAAAGTATAGGTCAGACAAAAGAAGATTTAGTTGATGTCTCTTCTTTGAATAAGGAATATGTTGAAAAAATCAATTCAATTTCTTCTCCTCTTTCTTTGAGCAAGAAGTCATTTTATCTCGATCAAGATTGGAGACATGTGGTGATCGTCACAAAAGAAAATGAGGTGTTACATTCTAGCGGGAGGATCAACCTGGTTAGGATGCTTGTTGAAATTTTGGTGGAAAAGCACGTAAGAAGGCTCAACGAAAGCAAAGTAAAAGCCCTGATTTTTGATGGCGATAAAATCATAAGAATACCCGGAAGCAGAATAGAAGGAAGGAATATTTCTTCCTATATGCATGTGTTGGCTGATGGCCACTTAACCTTGTTGGAAGCATACAAAATTGGCTTTAAAACAGAAAGTGATGGATATTCTGGAGTAGTTGTAGATGAAAAAATGATCCTTGAATCAGAATTTTTTTATACAGCAGATTTCAAAACATTCAACAAACTGAAAGGGAAAAAAGAAATCTTATCTCTTATGCAAGACAGAAAGGTTGATGCTGAGAACTTGATAAAAGAAAACAAACTTAAGCTTGACGAAAGAAGAGATCTTGCAGTGTTGTTTGAGTACTACAATAATTTTTTTGACCCCAAGAAAGGCAGCGATTAATTGCTCTAGCCATCACAAGGTGAACAGGAATTGTTGAATTGACTAATTTCGGGCATGGCTAATATGAACTGGTCTAAACTTCTGTCTGCAGAACGCCCGGGGCATTCATCTCAAAACTCTGAATCCAACAGGAGTCCCTTTGAACAAGACTATGACAGGATAATTTTCTCCCATCCGTTCAGAAGACTTCAAGATAAAACGCAGGTCTTTCCACTCCCTGAGGATGATTTCGTTCACACCCGACTTACCCACAGTCTTGAAGTATCCAGTGTTGGTCGATCTCTTGGAAAAAACGCTGGCACATTTTTGTTAAAGAAATACCCAGAGCTTGCCAGAGAAGGCTATACCATCACAGACTTTGGAGGAATCGTTGGAGCAGCATGTCTGGCCCATGATCTTGGCAATCCACCGTTTGGTCATTCAGGTGAAGACAGTATTTCCTCATTTTTCTTGTCAAATAAATTGGGCGCTACCTTTAAAGAAAAAGTAACAGAACAAGAATGGAACGACCTAGTCTCATTTGAAGGAAATGCACAAGGGTTCAGGCTACTCAATAGCAATGTAAATGGTGGACTCAAACTAACCTTTGCTAGTCTTGGAGCCTTTACCAAGTATCCTCTTTCCTCGTCATCAGAAAAAGAAAAGGGCAGAAAAAGCCAAAAAAAATACGGCTACTATCAATGTGATTCCGAGTTGTTTACACAAATAGCGGAAGCTATGGGACTGGTCGAATTGGCAAATAAAAAATGGTGTCGGCATCCATTGGCCTTTCTAGTCGAGGCTGCTGACGATATCTGTTACCACATCATTGACCTGGAAGATGGATGCAGGTTGGGGCTTGTCCCATTTGATCATGTGAAAAACCTTTTAGCTTCGATTATAGGAAAAGCTTTTTCTGAAGAGAAATTGGCCAAGATTCCTTCCATGAATCAGAAATTAGGAACACTTCGAGCAATGGCTATCAGTCAATTGATTTCGGAATGTTCTGCCATTTTTGAAGAAAACGAAGAGCAAATGCTTATCGGTTTATTTGATTCTGCTCTCACAAGTTTAATACCCTCATCAAAAGAGCTTGAGGAAATCATTAAACTTTCAATTGAAAAGATCTATCAATCCAAGCAAGTGCTAGAAAGAGAAGCTGGAGGGCATGAAGTCATTGACCACCTGATGGAGTCATTTATTGTGGCCGCTTACAATTCCAAATTTGAAAAGGCCAATCCAAAACATATCTCTACTCTAAGGCTCCTTCCGGAAGAGTTTGCGGTCCAGTTGAAAAATCCGTTATCAGTTTACGAGACGTTGCAAATCATTATTGATTTTATCAGTGGTTTAACCGACTCACACGCTGTTCGATTGTATCAGGCAATTAAGGGTTTTAGACTGCCTGTCTAATTCTCAAGCATTGATAAGGAGATGTCCTGATTGGAAGCAACTAAACAGCTACTAAAACCCTGAAAATCTTGCTCCTACGGCTGAACTAATTACCTTTGCGCACTATTTCAAAATGTGGTATAGATTATCCAATATTATCCTCCGAAATCGGGTGACATTAATGATCATCCTTTTGCTGATAACCGCCTTTATGGGGTATCAGTCCAAAAACATTTTGTGGTCATTCGATCTCGCCAATATCGTTCCCGACAGTGATGAAGATATGATCTACTTCAAGCAGTTTAGGGAAACGTTTGGAGAAGATGGCAATGTCATGGCCTTCGGTATCAAAGACAGCACTGTTTATGATCTTGATGTGTTTAGGAAGTTTTCCGAAATGACCACATCGATAGAAAGCAAAGAAGGAATAAATAGCGTCATAGGTATACCCAATCTTCAGAAACTGGTAAAAGACGGTAAAAGTGGATCATTCAAACTTCAAAATGTTTTTGATCGAATCCCTGAAACTCAAGGAGAGTTAGATGCAAAACTCAAAGAAGTTGCAAGTCTTCGCTTCTATAGCGGACAGCTCTTGAATGAAGAAAACGGAGCGACCTTTATTTTGATCACAATCGATAAAGACATACTTAATTCCAAAGCAAGGGAAGTGCTCATCCCTCAGGTTTTAAATGATGCTGAAAAATTTGAACAAGAAACGGGAGTAGATATTCGGATTGCAGGGTTACCTTATTTACGTGTAACCAATACATCACGGGCTAAGTCGGAACTCAACATGTTCCTGATCATGTCTTTGGTGGTAACCGGAATTATTCTTTTCCTCTTTTTCCGATCCTTCAAGGCTGTAATTTTCCCAATAATCATTATTGGAATAGTCGTAGTTTGGGTGCTTGGCACATTGGCCCTTCTCAAGTATAAGATCACCATCCTGACCGGTTTGATCCCACCAATTATTGTGGTAATCGGAATACCAAATAGTGTCTACATGCTTAACAAGTATCACCAGGAGTACTTAAGCCACGGTGATCAAATGAAAGCATTAAGAAGGATCATTAGAAAAATTGGAGTGGTAACATTGATCACCAACTTGACAACAGCGGTTGGTTTTATGGTGCTCATTTCCACCCAAATCAAAATTCTTGTTGAATTTGGGATCGTTGCTGGGATCAATATCATGGCAACATTCATTGTAAGTATCATCATGATACCTGCTGTGTTTTCGTTGTATAAGCCACCATCCCAAAAACATCTCAAGCACCTTGATTTCAAAATCATGGATGGGGTGTTGACGTTGATCGACTACATCGTTCATAAATTCAGACCTGGAGTATTTGTGGCAACAATAGGTGTCGTCGTAGTTTCAGCTTTGGGTCTTAGCCGAATTCAAGCAGTGTCTTTTATGGTTGATGACTTACCAGAAGACGATGTTGTCAGAAAAGACTTGCGATTTTTTGAGCAAAATTTCAGTGGCATCATGCCGCTCGAAGTAATCATTGATACAGGTAACAAAAAGGGTGTCCAGAATTTGAGAAACCTCAGAAAGATAGATCAACTTGAAACCTACCTGAGCTCCATCGAATACATTTCACAACCTATATCGGTTGTAAGCTTTGCTAAGGCTGCAAGGCAAGCATTTTATAATCAAGGTGAAAGTTTTTATTCACTCCCTAATAATCGTGATCTGGGATTTATAATGAAATATTTGAGCACAGGTGAAACGGAAGAGCTTTCTAAATCTTTTATCGATTCCACTGGTCAGTTTACTCGAGTGTCTCTGAAAATAGCTGATATAGGTTCCAACAAGTTGGATTCACTGGTAGAACAAGTGGTAAGGCCTCAGATAGATTCTATTTTCCAAAAATCAAAAATGAGTGCCAACCTGACAGGTACTACGCTCATTTTTATCAAGGGAAACAAATTCTTAATCAAGAATCTTCTCACTTCAATGGTCATTGCTTTCTTAATTATAGCGGTGATTATGGGAATGCTTTTCAGGAACTTTAAGATGATTGTTATTTCTGTTATTCCTAACATGATTCCGCTACTGATAACAGCTGGATTGATGGGCTACTTCGGGATTCCATTGAAGCCGAGTACTGCATTAGTATTTAGTATCGCTTTTGGAATATCAATTGATAACTCAATACACCTATTGGCCAAATACAGACAAGAATTGTTTATCAACAAATTCGATGTTTCTAAAGCCATAAGTGTAAGTATTCGTGAAACCGGGTCCAGTATGATTTATACTGCAATCATCCTGTTTTTTGGATTTATAATCTTCACCTTCTCTGAGTTTGGAGGAACGATTGCCTTAGGCAAGCTAACAGCCATCACCTTGTTTGTTGCAATGTTGACAAATGTTGTATTGCTTCCAGCACTGATTATGCAATTTGATAGCGGGAAGCGAAACAAAAAATCTCATCCGCTTATTGAAAGTGTGCCGGAACTGGCAGAAGGAATTGATGATGAAATAGAATCCACCAATAAATAGTTAATCTTTTTTCGAAGAAGTGAAATACCCTGAATACAAAAACGTCAGTTACCCGGAAATCGCAAAAGAAATTCTAGCCTTTTGGGAAAAGGAAAAGGTATTCGATCAATCCATTACCTCACGAGAAGGGAAGGAAACGTTCACTTTCTATGAAGGCCCTCCATCTGCGAATGGAACCCCAGGTATCCATCATGTGATGGCCAGAACGGTAAAAGACCTTTTTTGTCGGTTCAAAACTTTACAGGGATACCAGGTCAAAAGAAAGGGCGGTTGGGATACCCATGGATTGCCGGTTGAACTGCAAGTAGAAAAAGAACTGGGAATCACAAAAGAGGATATTGGTAAGAGCATTACGGTCGAAGAGTACAATGCCAAATGCCGGGAAGCCGTCATGAAGTTCAAGGATCAGTGGGATGATCTGACAGTGAAAATGGGTTATTGGGTGGACCTTGACGATCCATATGTAACCTTCGAGAAAGATTACATCGAGTCTGTCTGGAATTTACTTAAAAAACTATTCGATAAAGGTTTGCTGTATAAGGGATATACGGTACAACCTTACTCACCTGCTGCTGGAACCGGGCTTTCTTCGCACGAACTGAACCAGCCTGGAACTTATCATGACGTGAAGGACACTTCAATCGTTGCCCAGTTCAAGGTGAAAAGAAACGAAACTTCGGCATTTCTATTTGAAGATGAAGCCGAAGATGTGAGGATCCTTGCCTGGACGACAACTCCATGGACTTTGCCAGCAAACTGTGCCCTCGCAGTTGGAGAAAAAATTCAATACGTTAAGGTCAGAACCTTCAATCAATATACGGGGAACCCAATCTCTGTAGTCCTTGCAAAAGACCTTGTTAGGAAATTTTTCTCCGAAAAGGCGAAAGAAATTGCGTTGGCTGATTACAAAGAAGGTGATAAACTCATCCCTTTTGAAATAGCCGGAGAATGGATTGGAAAAGACCTTTTGGAAATCAGATACGAGCAATTAATGCCGTATGTGACCAATACTGATCTTGAAGAAAGTGCTTTCCGGGTGATCGCAGGTGATTTTGTTTCAACGGAAGATGGTACGGGTGTCGTTCATACAGCCTCCGTCTTTGGTGCGGATGACTTTCGAGTAACACAAGCAGCAGGTGTCCCTTCTGTAATGGTCAAAGACGAAAATGGACAGGATGCTCCACTAGTAGATAAGCAGGGAAAATTTGTTAAGGAAGTCACAGATTTTGCCGGAAGATATGTGAAGGAGGAATACTATGATGACGAAACAAGGAAAGATCCTGACTTCAAACCGACGGATGTTTTAATAGCCATAAAACTTAAGGAAGATAACAAAGCATTCAAAGTCGAAAAATACGAACACTCCTATCCGCATTGCTGGCGTACGGACAAGCCCGTATTATACTATCCATTGGATTCATGGTTTGTCAAAACCACAGCCTTAAAAGACAAGTTGGTTGATCTCAATAAGACGATCAATTGGAAGCCTGCATCTACTGGTACAGGCCGGTTTGGAAACTGGCTGGAAAATCTTGTAGACTGGAATTTAAGTCGATCGAGATACTGGGGAACACCTCTCCCTATTTGGGTAACGGAGGATCGTCATGAAATGAAATGCATCGGTAACCTTGAGGAATTGAAAGAGGAAGTGAAAAAGTCGATTGAAGCTGGTTTTATGACTGAACCAATCGGTGATGGTTTTGATTTACACCGTCCATTTGTTGACGATGTTTTCCTTGTCAGTGAATCTGGCAAAAAAATGACTCGAGAGTCTGACCTCATCGATGTGTGGTTTGATTCAGGATCAATGCCTTACGCCCAGTGGCATTTCCCTTTTGAAAACAAAGATATTTTCAATGCCAATTTCCCTGCAGATTTTATCGCGGAAGGAGTAGATCAGACGCGTGGTTGGTTTTTTACCCTTCACGCCATTGCCGTTCTCTTGTTCGACAGTGTGGCTTTCAAAAATGTGATGGCAAATGGACTGGTATTGGACAAGGATGGAAACAAAATGTCCAAACGGCTAGGAAACGCAATTAACCCTTTTGATACTTTGGGAGAATACGGTGCAGATCCGACACGTTGGTACATGATTGCGAATGCCAACCCCTGGGATAACTTGAAATTTGACCTGGATGGAGTGGTTGAGGTTCAAAGGAAATTCTTTGGTACCTTAACAAACACCTACTCATTCTTTGCGCTTTATGCCAACCTTGATGAGTTCCAAATGGACGAAATGAACGTCATCCCTGTTGAGCAAAGACCCAGGTTTGATCGGTGGATCTTGTCGGAACTTCAGACGCTCATCAAAGATGTGACCTCATTTTACGAAGATTACGAGCCAACCAGGGCAGCTCGGGCAATACAGGAATTTGTGAATGATCAACTTTCCAATTGGTACATCCGATTATCAAGGAAGCGATTTTGGAAAAGTGAGATGAATGCGGATAAAAAGGCCGCTTACGAAACACTATATGAGTGCCTGGTGGTGACAGCTCAGTTGATGAGTCCGATCGCTCCTTTTTATGCGGATTGGCTTTACAAAAACCTTTCGGATGGAATCCGTGAAAAAGCCAAGTCAAACAATACTCCTCTAAAAGAAGATTCAGTTCATCTGTCTCAGCTTACAACTGCCGAAGAAGATAAGATCGATGTTCAGCTTAGCAAAAGCATGCACCTTGCACAGGACATTTCTTCACTCGTTCATTCGTTGAGAAAAAAGGAGAAGATCAAGGTACGTCAGCCGCTTAGCAAAATTTTGATCCCTATTCTAAAAGAAGAAACAAGACAATCTATAGAAGCAGTTGAGGAACTAATCCTGAGTGAGATCAACGTAAAAGAAATAGAATACATCAGTGATGATTCTGGTGTCCTTGTGAAAAAAATCAAACCAAATTTCCGCAAGCTTGGCAAAGAACACGGAGCTAAGATGAAGGAAATAACTGGAGTAATCAATGGCTTTGGAAAAGATGAGATCTCACAAATTGAAAGTGAAGGGACCTATGAGATTGATGTTCAGGGTGAAAAAATAATACTCACTCTCGAAGACGTGGAAATATCTTCGGAGGATATTCCCGGATGGTTGGTTGCTTCAGAAGGTTCACTAACTGTTGCATTGGACATTACGTTAACAGATGAACTAAGAAAAGAAGGACTCAGCAGAGATGTTGTAAACAGGGTTCAAAACCTCAGAAAAGATAAAGGTCTGGAGGTACAGGATAAGATCGCCATTGAATTTTTCACAAAGGATGTAATGTTGAAAGAGGCGGTAACTGTTTTCAATGATTATATAAAAGAAGAAACACAGGCTTTATCTGTTCAATTCACAGAAAGTCAAGACCCGGAAACGTTTGATATTGACGGGATAGAATTGAAAGTGAAAATTGAAGTAAGCAGATAATCCAATTTTATTTTGACCAAATGAAGAATCCAGCGCTAAAATATTTATGAAAAATGTCCAAATACACTTTTAGTTGTGATCCAAAAATTGCTTGAAGCTTTAGTCT
>JANQST010000295.1 GCA_028279155.1 Cyclobacteriaceae bacterium | reverse complement strand
AGTAAACGAAAAAATGGCTCGCCCCTAAATACTATTCGACCAACCAACCCTTTTTGAGATAAATCCCATTAAATTTTCGATTAATTAATTCGTCCGACTCAATGATTTTAGAAAAAGACTCAATAAAACTCCTTCAAAAGGCCCTAGATAAATTGGAAGATGGTTTTGAGCTACCCGAAATAGATTGTAAGATAGATTATGAAAAAGTGGAAAGTGTAATGATGCGTGTGGCTGAGAAGATGCAAAACAACTATCCGTACTTTCATCCATTATTTGCTGGGCAAATGCTCAAGCCGCCTCATCCGATTGCAAGGGCTGCATACATGCTGGCCATGTGGATCAATCCCAACAATCATGCAATGGATGGTAGCAAAGCCAGTTCACCAATGGAAAAGGAAGTGGTCGCTGATCTTGCTAAAATGTTTGGTCTTAAACAGCATCTCGGCCATTTGACGGGTGGTGGAACCATGGCTAACCTGGAAGGACTCTGGGTAGCGGGACAAATTCACCCTAAGAAACTGATTGTTGCCTCCGATCAATCGCACTACACACATGAGAGGATTACTGGAGTTCTCAAACTCAATTTTGAAAAAGTAAAAACAGATCGATTCTCGCGGATGAACCTGGAGGATTTGGAGGAAAAACTAAAAAAAGGAAACGTTGGTACTGTTGTTTGTACCATGGGTAGCACCGGCACTGGAGCTGTTGACCCACTGGATGAGATACTGGAACTTCAAAAAAAGTATCACTTTAGAATTCATGCGGATGCTGCATACGGAGGGTATTTTGGGCTTGTAGAGAATTTAGATCAATCCACCATGGACAAGTTCAGCTTACTTAACCAAGTGGATAGTATTGTGATCGATCCCCATAAGCAAGGCCTTCAGCCATATGGATGTGGGTGTATTCTTTTCAATGATCCATCTGTTGCCAGCTACTACCTTCACGATTCACCCTATACCTACTACACATCTGATGAACTTCATTTGGGAGAGATAAGCCTCGAGTGTTCACGGGCCGGTGCCTCTGCAGTAGGATTATGGGCAACTCATCAAATGCTTCCACCAGTCAAGGGCGGCGAGTTTAGCAAGGATCTTGGGCGATCAAGAAATGCAGCTTTGAAGTTGTATGATCGGCTCCAAAAAAGTGAACAGCTATTTCCGCTGATGAAACCTGAAACAGACATTGTGGTTTATGCTTTAACCGGTAAAGACACCAATGAAATGAGCGAAAAAGCCAATCAAGTATTTAAAATAGCTGAGGAGAATCATCTGTACCTGTCACTTTATAAATACCCTACTTCATTATTTGATAATCCGGAATTTGAAATCAACTCTGAGTATTTGACTTGCCTAAGATCTTGTTTACTTAAACCAGAACATGATGACTGGCTAGATGAAATCTGGTCAAGACTGGAGAATTCAACCAAAAATGTGGGTTAACCCTTGAGAAGTTTAGTCGTAAAGAAATGAGAAATTTGAGTTCAATATGATCAAGAAGATACTATTAGGACTACTTTCCGCAATCGTATTGCTCGTGATTTCCATTCTTGTTCAAAATGTGGATCCGATTCAATACGATCCACAAAAAAGTGTTTTCGTATTCCCCGACTCATTGGAATCCTTGTCATTCAATATTGACAGCTTAAAGCAGGTAGTGGGAAGTAACAAAGGACTTCCAAAAGGATTTGAACTGGCTGCCTTGTTGGCATATGCGGCTTACCCTCAACTCAAGGATGTTGAAATTGATATGCAGTTAATTCCATCAGGCGCACCAATGGAATCCAATTTTGAGATTCCAACTTTGCTGGGAAGCAGGAAAAACAGAAAATATATTATTTACCTTAACAATGCACCAAATACCCCATTTGATGAAATCCTTTTGCGCTCCTTACCATTCGATTCACAGGTTGGGATCCTTGCTCATGAGCTAGGACACACAGCTTATTACCATAGGCTTTCTGCCCTACAGATTGCCAAATGGGGCTTGATGTACTTGATTGATGAGGATTTTAGAGCAAAACATGAGCGTAGTACAGATTTGATGCCCTTGTACCATGGACTAGGAAGTCAGATCTATCAGTACGCATGGTATGTACGACATGACCCTTCATGTATCGATATGTATCAACAATTCGGTGCTACTTTCATTGACAAATTTTACATGACTGATGAAGAACTCAAAGCAGCCATGCGAAATCATAAGTTGTACGACGAAACACTTTGAGCCAGACTCATTAGTGAAGAGGAATTTATGAATAGCTTTGATGTAAATACTGTTTACTCGTATGCGATTCGATAGCCCAACCGAAACCATTTTTTACACCATTGAGCAAACCATAAAGGAGTACCGGAAATTTGCTCAAAAAAAAATCAAGGAACTTCTTACGGATCTATCACTAGATCAGGCCATGGTCCTGATCATTATTTCTGAAAATCCAAAGCTTCTTCAAATTGAGGTAGCAGAGCTCATTTTCAAAGATTATGCATCCCTCACACGAATGATTGACTTGATGGTGAAAAATGGATATTTAAAAAGACAAGTGAACAAGGAAGATCGAAGAAGATCACATTTGAAAATCCTGGCAAAGGGACAAAAAGCAGTGAAGCAACTTCAACCTCTCATTCTCGCCAATAGAAAAACTGCATTGACTGGCCTATTAGAAAAAGACATTAACATCCTTGATAAACATCTTAAGAAGATAGTTTCAAACTGTACATCGTAACTACCCAGCTTTTTTTTCAAATACTTTTTCTGAAGAATACTCAAGACTAACAGGATTGTTTCTTTGCATTTGACTAACAGTCATTGAGCCATTTCCAGGACTCCAGCCTGGAGGGCCAAAAATGTACATCAGAGCATGGCTGATGTTTTTTGAGTTTTTCACATCTTTATAAATGGCCTGAAATTCGTGCGTGTTTAGTTTAATTGGGTTGTAGGTTTCAGGATCCTTTCTGATTCCATATTTTGGTTCTACACCGCTTAGTAAGTCTTGATAGGTTCCAAATAGTCGATCCCATACTAAAAGTATGCCCCCATGATTTTTGTCGAGGTACTCCACATTGCTAGAATGATGAACCTCGTGGGCACGTGGATTGTTAAAAACGAATCCCAATATTCCAATCGAACTGAACAACTTGGTATGTAAGAAATATTGGTAGACGGAACTAATAATCAAGGCTGTACCAATCATTACAGGTTCAAACCCAATGCAGGCCATCCAAACCCAGAATATTGGCTTATAAAAAGTCACAAACCATCCATTGCGAATGCTCACCGCCAGGTTGAAATGCTTCGAGGAGTGGTGTGGCACATGAGCAGCCCACAATACTCGAATCGTGTGACTAATCCGATGGTGCCAATAATAATTAAAATCGTCCGCTATAATAGCTAATGCCCAAGCCCACCAGGCAAAACCAATGCTTGAATAGCCCAAGTATCGCATTCTAAACGGCTCTAGCAAATCAAAGAACCATTGAAAAACCACAACCACAGCAATGACCTTGGTAAATGAGGCTATAACACTGGATCCAAGGGCAATACCAAACCCGGCCAATACATCTTTAATTTCATAGTTTTCCCGTGCTACTAGAAATTCAATAATCATAAAAATTATGAGGAAAGGATAGATAAATTTCATCCCTTCGAACGCACTAAAATCAGTCATAAATAGTCCTTTTAATTTGATGGTTGATTGTCTAATTCCTTGAATGAGGGACACAAGAAATGAGTGGAGATTGCCTGATACTTAGTGCCTTTTCAGCGAACTGCTATCAAATGCTGGTTGAATTGCAAATCAATTCTCCAAACGCTCAATTCCTTTTGCGTACAGCTAATTGAAATCTAAGCTTAAGCAGGAACTTACCTAACTTTTTAAAACGCAGTTGTCCGAATGTTTTTCCAATATTGATTAGGTAGCTGAGATTCTTTTCATCCATCACCTGGAGACTTTTTTTGGGGCTAATCTTTTAGCGGCCTTACAAAATGAACGGAGTCAGGTGTTTGTATGTGGGTCCAATTCCCTGTTGAAATTGCGAAATGCTATGAAAAGAGTTTTGAAATGCCCTTAGGAAAAGATTACCAGAAACTATTGAAGTACCAGGACTTCAATTCGTCTATTGAGTTCTCTGCCTTCTTTCTCCTGGTCATTGGAAGCAAAAGGTTTCGATTCGCCATAGCCAGTTGCAACTATTCGTTCATCCGGAATTCCAAGGTCCACCATAACCTTCTTGACAGATTTAGCTCTGTTTTCAGACAGCCATTGATTAACATCAGGAGCTCCAACATTATCGGTATGACCAGCTATCTCAACTTTCAATTGTGGGTTACTTGCAAGGACCGCAAAGAGTTCTCTCAATACTTCATTCGACTCAGGTTTCAATCTGCTAGTCCCAAAATCGAAATAAATATTGTTCAGAATAGCCTTTGACGCTCTTCGGTACTTGCTTCCTAGGTTAGCTAAATTAGTCGAAGGTTCTTCATACTCAGTATACCTGCCTGGATCATCACTGCTTATTTCTTGTGCCAGTGTTGTGACTCCTGAAAGATTACCATTGGTATAAAAATCCTTAATATGGATAGTCGGAGTTTCTGTTTCTATAACCTGAAACTCATCGCTATGAATCTTTTCTTTACCATTTTTAATCCCAACGGAATAGTTTCTTCCTGCAACAACCCGAACGTAGTATTTCCCCAAGGAGTCAGTTGTAGCCAAAAACGTTTCTTTACCATAGCCATTACTGGTAAAACCGATCTCTCCATTTTTTAATGCTTCGTTAGTAATCATGTCATATATCCTTCCTTCTACCTTTGTCCATTCCGGCTCATAGAACATGTAGATGTCATAGTCATGAACAGGTTTCAGCCGATTAGAACTGAAAAAGCCTTCATTACCTTCTTCTGAGATCTTAAATTGAATTTCGTCATCAGCTGTGTTGATCGGATAACCGATGTTAACAGGCTCAGACCAGGCATTAGTTGTTTCATTAAATTCCGATTTAAACACATCGTACCCACCGATTGTATTGTGTCCTGTCGAACTGAAATACAACGTTTTTTCATCAGGAGTAAGAAACGGACTGTCTTCGTCAAGTTCTGAATTTATCGTTGTGGTGAAAGGTGCTGGCTTACTCCACTTTCCTGTTTCGACATTCTTGTATGATTGGTAAATATCCAAGCCACGTTGCTTGAAGTGCTTATCTGTCGAAAACACAATGCGATCTTCATGCTCATTTATATAAAAGTGTGAACCCAAATGAGTCGTTGTTATTCTACTATCAAATTCAACAGGCACTGTCCAACTATCTCCGGATGTCTCGCTAAAATAGAGATCACCTCCTTTGTGATTATAGTACATGAACAGCTTTCCATCCTCATTCACCAAAACGAGGTTGACAGTATTATCAAAGAATTCACCTAAGGAAGAATGTTGAGTCAAAGTCCCCCAGCTATTATCTAATCGTTCTATCCCATAAATATTCAAAACTGATTCATCGGTATTATTGCTAGCTGATGCAAACAACAACTGGTTGTTAGAGGGGATATAGGTAGGTGTCAATTCTGGCTTTTTTGTATTTATCTCGTCACTTAATTTCACTACCTGGAATCTACTCTCACCCCTTGCCACCTGGATCTTGGTTTTGGCATTTTGAATAAAGAATTCAGTTTCTTTGATGATTTCAGGACTCTTGTAAGCATCAACCTTTAGAAATTGCTGCCAAGCAAGGACAGCCTCTTCGAACTCGTATCGATAATCTAAGATCTTCCCAAGCCAGTAGTAGTAGAACTTGTCACTTGCTGCCTCAGTATCTCTATATTTTACAATCGCATCTAAAGTTCTTTCTGTATCTCCGGTCAATAAAATGCTGAGCTCAATCCTGTATTGAATGTCCTTGTAGTTAGGTTTTTGTTTGGCTACTTGTCGGTAGTACCTCAAGGCCCGATGTGGATCTTCTTTGTAAAGAAAACCTTCTGCTACCTTATAGGTATGCTTAGCGCTCTGAGCCATTAGATCTGACCCAAGCAAACAAAGCCCCACAATTGTGGCTACATAGACGGTTCTCTTTACACTCATTTGGTATTTGCTGGCTGATTTTAGCGAGTGATAGCTAAAGATCTACAATTTCTCAAAAAATCCATACGTATTCATTGAATTATTAGCTAATCCACAAATGCGATTGGTGAACTCTATTCCAACTATTTAGCTAAGAAAATGGTTTGACAAAAAACGAAACATTCTTATTTCGTATAAAACGTATAGTCAAACCAATGAGTTTGATCATTTAGATGAGACAAAATAAGAAAAGGGGCAAAAGTGCCCCTTTTCCTTTTAACAATGTTTTAACTCACAACTTCCCGCTATTTCATTTTGGCAATGGCTGATTCCGCAAAACCTTTATTTCTTTCAGGAGCCAGGGACAACGCCTTTTCTGCAGTTTTTAATCCTGCCTTTTTCTTTCCGTTGGCAAACTGAGCTTGGCCCAGTCCCAAATTCATCACCCAATTTTCATCTCCAAATTTTTTAACTCCTTCAATGTATAGGCCTTCTGCCAGCGCGGGTCGATCATTTTCAACAAGAAACAATCCGAAAAAATAAATGGCCCCCAAGTTGTCAAGAGATCCATACATATCAGTGACTGTTTCCTCTAATTCATCTTCTTTATTTAATGCCACCAAAATTCTTGCTTTTGTCGAAAGATTCGTGAAGTTTTTGTTGGCAGCAAAGCCAGTGTATCCTCCGTTGATGGATCGATTGGCCCATTCCAATGCTTCTTCAAGATTGACATTTCGATCATAGCACCATCTCGCTGCATCGTTCCATGCTTCCCATCGGTATGTATTAATTCCAAGGAGTTCATACCTAAAATTGTTCAATACCGTTTCTACCAGATTCACCGAAACAGTAAATGGAATCCGCTTGTTTCCCCATTCCAGAGCAATTACCACCGTGCTATCTGTTCGATCAATAAAACGATAATCCAATTGTTCAGAAAATGCAGTTTCAACTGGATTGACATCCACACTGAGGGTTACATGCTTTTCCCTATCCAAGTAATAGCTTCCCCATTGATTATCGTGATGGGCAAACATCAATGTCCAGGGACCACCTTCGTTTGTATCAATGTGAAAACCGTAACTCCCTGCCTTCAAAGGCTGACCTTCAATCTTAACATCAGTAGTAAAACTTATACGTGTGTTGACATTTGCCCCAGCTCTCCATGCAAGATTGGGATCAGCATATGAACCGACAACATCCTTCCATACATCACGACCTCTCACAGCTGGACTGTGATAATCAACAGTGATGTCCGTGATGCCAAGGCGCTGTGTTTCTATTACCTTAATACTTGGTCTGGGAACCTTAACCGTATGAAATTGTGCCGAACAAACCATCGGTAGCACTCCCATCACAATTAATGAAAACAAATTTCTCATATTTCGTTTTTTACTGCAATGATGTCTTGCTAACTCCGTGGATAAATCCTGATTGCTGAAATCTGGAGACGAAATATGGAAACGTTCATACTGCTTGCACTTTTTTCAGGAACTTCTGTCGCGGCATGTGTATTTGTAGCCGGATACTTTTTTTTCGTGAACAATACACTGTCGAATCAACGTATGCTTGGCTTTATCTTCCTGGCTATCGCTTTGAGAATTGGTAAATCAATCTTTTACTATCTCTACCCGGAAATTTCCTTATTTGGTGTCTCGCTTGGGTTTTTAGGATTGTCAAGCATTGGTCCATTACTTTGGTTTTACAAACGTTTCTCACTTGAGAATAATGCAGGATTTAAGAAATGGGATATCCTACATGCTGTCATACCAGTAATTGGCTTTTTAGGAATCATTTTTGGCTTGGTGTATCCATATTTCGTGTACCTGAGCGGAACTATTATTCTCCTATTCTACTTGATTCCATGTTGGTTTTTTACCGTTTCAGATAATTCGCGACACAAAGAATGGGATCTTTGGCTACTCTCCAGTCTCACACTCATATGGGGAGCACTTGCCTATCAATTGGTATCGGATACTATTTTAAACTATGCCTATGGTGCAGCTGTAGCTGCCCTGGCGGCATATGTTTTATTATTCAAAATGCTGAAGAACCCAGCGATATTTCAGAAAAAGACCAACTACAATGTTCATCCTGATCTTATCGATCGGGTAGTAAAATGCCTGGAAGAAGACCGATTATACCAAAAGACCGCCTTGAACCTCACTCAATTTGCCCAACACATGAATGAACCTGTTTATCGGGTTTCAAAAGCAGTGAAAAAGCATTACGGACGCAATTTTCCGGAAGTCATTAATTCACTTAGAATAGAGGAAGTTAAACGGCGGTTAGAAACCGATAACGATACGTTCTCAAAAGTAGAGGGAATCGCTTACGAAGTTGGCTTTAATACACCATCTGCTTTTTATGCCGCCTTCAAAAAAGAAACTTCATCCAGTCCTAGGGAGTACCAACGGTCATTACAGGAAGTTTAGAAAAACTTTAAATTTTCTAATTCCCTGTAATCTCTATTTTCCAGTAACCTGAATTGACTTTGCACTTTCCAAATCATATATATAGATGTCTTTTACTCTTCTATCTATGATAGTTACATATGTACCATCAAAACTCCAGGTTGGATGGCCTGGGGTTTTAGCCTTGATATCAAACTTTGTCATTTTCCTTGTTTCCAAATCAATCCAATAGGTTCCCCACCCCTCAGAGGTTTTTCCTCCACCAAAAAAAGCAAGTTCTTTATTGGACGGATGAATAAAGGGGTCTATCCCATTTCCTGAACCAGGATCCGTTATGCGCTCCACAGTTGAAGTTGGCAAGTGGTAAGAATAAATATCTGACTTTCCAGAACTATTGTAACCCGCTGTAGATTGGTAAAATATGCGCTTGTCATCTGCTGAAAACACGGGAATAATGTTGATTTTTTTATTATAAGTCAGTCTTCTGTTGTTTTTGCCATCTGTACCGATGATAAAGATTTCCCGCACATTCCTTCCACTTAACTTTGCAGAATAGGTAATCATTTTTCCATCATGGGACCATTCCGGACCCCAGGCCGAAAACTCCGATGTGGCCGAAAATTTCGGTGAGGTTAGTTGTCGTTCTATATTACTTGCCAGGTCATAAACAAAAATTTGATACTGACCGTCTCTTATTGACGAATAGGCTATCTGTTTCCCATCCGGTGACCATGAAGGATAGGAATCTTCAAAGCGAAGGCTCGTAATTCTTCTAATGTTTTCACCTTTTGAATTAACGGTATACACAGTCTTCTTCCCTTCCATATTTGAAACGAAAAGAATTAAATCTTCTACTGGCGACCACCTGGGATGAGAATGTTTGTAGTTAGAATTACTGACTTTTATCGCACCCTCCTGACAATAGACGCTGATAAATGATGAAAGTGCAAGTCCCAAAAAGACATACTTAACATGTAAAACCTTCATGCCCAATCAACGGTGCTTGATAAATTACAGTTGTGAATTTAGTGGCACATTACAAATTCTGTTGTTAAGTGAATGATGGATTTTTTGCAAGCTAAGGCTGAGATATCAATAATGAGATATCAATAAAGGAACACCAAAATAAAAGGGCAGCCTTCTCAGACTACCCAATTCCTTTGATAATAAACTTCTTTAGTTCAGATCAAATCGATCTAGATTCATCACCTTATTCCAGGCTGCTACGAAATCGTTCACGAATTTTTCACTCGCATCTTCTGATCCGTACACCTCGGCAATGGATCGAAGCTCCGAGTTAGACCCAAAAACAAGATCTACTCGAGTTCCTGTCCATTTAACCTCTCCTGATGAACGATCCCTTCCTTCGAATGTATCTTCTGCGTCCGAAGTAGCCTTCCATTCCGTACTCAAATCAAGCAGATTGGTAAAGAAATCGTTGGTAAGTGTTCCTGGTCGATCTGTAAGAACTCCATGTTGAGACCCATCTGAATTTGCACCTAGTACTCTCATACCACCAACTAACACACTCATTTCAGGGGCTGTCAAAGTAAGTAACTGCGCTTTGTCTACTAGCAGCTCTTCGGCTGAAACACTGTATTGCTTCTTCAAATAATTACGGAATCCATCAGCTGCCGGCTCCAACACTGCAAATGACTCAACATCTGTCTGCTCGGCTGAAGAATCCGTACGTCCTGGAGTAAACGGAACCGTTAAATTGTGACCAGCATCTTTGGCAGCTTTCTCTACACCAGCACATCCTCCAAGTACGATCAGATCAGCTAGTGATACTTTTCCGTCGAAGGATGACTGAATTTCTTCCAATGTCTCCAATACTTTGGTTAATTGAGCAGGGTTGTTTGCCTCCCAGTTTTTCTGAGGTTCCAACCGAATACGCCCTCCGTTTGCTCCACCTCTAAAATCCGAACCCCGGAACGTAGATGCTGAAGCCCAGGCCGTGGATACCAGTTCTGAGACTGTAAGTCCGGAAGAAAGAACTTTATCCTTCAACTGAGCTATATCACTGTCACCAATTAATTCATGATCAGCTGCCGGTATCGGATCTTGCCAGATCAAGTCTTCACTCGGAACATCATTACCCAGGTAGCATGCTTTAGGCCCCATGTCTCTGTGAGTCAGTTTGAACCAGGCTCTAGCAAATGCATCTGCAAATTCTTCCGGTTTCTCATGGAATCTTCTTGAAATTGGTTCATAGATCGGATCCATTCTGAGAGCCATATCTGCTGTGGTCATGA
>JANQST010000286.1 GCA_028279155.1 Cyclobacteriaceae bacterium | reverse complement strand
TGTAAACGTCAAAGATCAATGAGAACCACGATTTTGGGTTATACTGGATCATGGAAAGGTGAAGATAGTAAAAACAAGTTTTTTTTGTGAAATGCTAGTTGTGTGCCTTGAGTTTATTCTTTAGTGATTTGTAATAGTCATCATCCAATAGTCCGAACTCTGCTTTCAGTTTCATAATCCTTTTAAAGGATTCTGAAATCCTATCCCTGCTAATAACATCATCTGCAACCAACTCCTTTATGATGCGGTGAATTTCTGTTGAGGTGACCATATCAAAATCTTCAACATTGTTAGCAAATATTAGAATATCCAGGCCTGCTTCCAGTGACATTCGAATGGATTCTCGAAATCCGAATTCATTTTTTATGGCTCCCATTTGCATATCATCGGACACCACTACTCCCTGATAATTTAGAAAATCGCGAAGCATATCGGTTACAACTCGACCTGACAAAGTTGCCGGGGTCTTGCTCCTGTCAAGTGATTGATTGACAATATGTGCGGTCATTATTGCTTTGACCACCCCACTATCGATAAGTGCCTTATAGGGGTAGAGTTCCTCAAATTGCCAGGTTTCAGTTACATCGGTTATTCCCAAATGGGTGTCGTTTTTGCTGCTACCGTGACCAGGAAAATGCTTGAGGACCGGGATCACGTTGTTGTTGTTGTGAACGGAGACAACTTCATGAGCATGCTCAATCACTTCAGAATAATCTGGAGAGTAACTTCTTTCGATCTTTCCGATTACTGGATTGCTGGTATTTAGATTGACGTCTACAACTGGCGCATAATTCATGTTAATACCAAAGCTATCCAGCTGCATGGCTGTTTGCATTGCATAGTAATTCGTGGAATCGAGGTTATCAAGATCTCCGAGATACTGGGCAGAAACTTTTTTCGAAAACCCGTATTTTTCTTTCATTCGAGTGACCCTGCCTCCCTCTTCATCGATGGCGACAAAGACTGGGATGCTTGCACTTTTTTGGATTTTTAGTATAAGCTTAGCTAGTTCGGAACGGGTATCTGATTTTGAAAGGTTCTTTTCAAATAAGGCTACCCCACCAACTGTTCCTCTTTCCAGCTCATCAAAAATTGGTTGAGTTGATTTGGCATCATTGAAATCACCAATCCCGATCATGATCATTTGACCGATCATGATATCAAGACTATCTTCCTCAATGAGCTTCTTTTGGCCCACCACAGAGGTGCCACATATTGTCAATACCAAAAACCAGAATTTCTTCATCTTCAATTATGAGTGATATCTATCAAATTAGACTTTAATTATTTTTTGAATTTTTTCTCCTTTAGTTGTTAAGTAGTGACCTTGCAAATCTGCTGCCAGACATGAATGGGTAGGAAGAATCCCAATAAGGTCGCCAATTTTTAAATTCGAAATTTCTTTCTCGTCCATAGAAACTATCCCATGCTCCTGAGATATTTTTTTAACATTTCCGATGACTTCATGATCCCAACCATTTTCATTTAAGCGAACTGCCTTCCCAAAACTCTTGGCTCCACCTTCGTCCACAGATTCCTTTGACAAATGAACAGCTCCGCCAAATACGACAACCTCACCCCGGTCTTTATGAATTGCAACTACAGGGCTGGCCAGACAAACTCCAATATCTTCGATCTGACAGGAGCCAATCCCAATTTGCATCCAATCATAGAATACATAGTTTCCGGCTCGAATTTCATCGACACCTGATAAGTCATCCATCATACTGCAAGAAGGGCTGTCACCATAACTGATGATTCCCCCATACTTTTCCTTTAAAGGCTTCAATATTTCAAGGGAATCCTGAAAAACTTTTTCAATGTCAGGGGAATAATAAGTGTGGCCTGCATGTCCTATAAACCCTTTGAAAGACACTAAATCTGTTGATGCGGAAACGAGGGTTTCAATTAGTTGGGTATTGGAAGGGTCGACCCCTGTTCGATGTGTACCAAGATCTATTTTGATAAAATACCCAACAGGATTTTTGATTAGGCTGTTTGCTTGTCGTAAACTTTCTTCCGATTCAATAAGAATGTTAAGTGAAGCAGAAGCCGCTATTTCAGAAATTTCGTCTGACTCAAGTGGGTTGTATGGGAAGGCAATAGTGATGTCATTCCAGCCTGCATCAGCAAAGTATTTTGCCATGTCAACCGAACTGGCGGTACATTTTGATACTCCATATTGGCGGAACCAATCGCCAATTTCGGCTGAATGATGGGTTTTGAAATGTGGACGTAAGAATGCATTTGAAGTCTTGGCTTTTTCTGCCATTCTGAGAATATTTCTCATGCATTTGTCCTTGTCAACGAGTAAAGTAGGCTTAATTATTTTCATCAAACAATAGATACATGCTGTATTCGAAAGCATCAAAAGTATCTAAAAGTGTTTGAATGAATTGCGGGTCACTTAAGTAGAAATTCAAAAAGTTGTCTCGCCGTTCCTGCAGGCTTCCTCCTGGGAATAGAGCTTCCTTTATTGCAGAAATTTGGTTTTCCTTAACCGTATGTTTTCTTTTTTCTGCATTGAGCAACTTTTTCTCTGCATTTCTCAGTTTTGTTTCAGAAGTTGCCTTTAACGTTTCGAGATGCTGACAAAGGGTGGGGTCAACTTTAGCAGCTTTTTCGCCTAGAGATTGATAGATCGAATTAAGCTGTTCCATTTCTTTCGAATATGAAAGATCTTCAGTTGAATTGCCTGATACCCATTTAGCAAAAGCAGCATCCTTGTCAAGGAATAAGTCTTTTGAGGACAGCCCGGTTTTTTCCCATTTCAATGCTTCGTTTTGAGAAACGACCAAAGCAAAATTTCGTGGCATCAATAGTGGAAAAGAAGTTTTATACTGCTCGAATACGGATTTTAGTTGTAACCAGTAAACAGCTTCGGATGGTCCACCCACGTATGCAAGGTTTGGTAGGATAGTCTCTTGGTATAGAGGTCTGAGGATTACATTCGGGCTGAATCGTTCAGGGTGTTCGTTGATCAACTTTTGAATTTCTGACTTGGTAAAGCGAATGTCGGTTTCAACAACTTTAAATGAATCACCTTCCTTTTCGATTCGTTCCCGAATGTTTTCATCCAGGTAGAAAAAATTAATCTCTCGGGCTGAGACCTGTGTTTTGTAGCCCAGCGCTTGGATTGCGGATGTATCTTTTTCGCAGGCCGTTTGAGCTGAGTGATTGAACAGGTCATCCTCTATTACTGGGCTAAACAACTTTTTCAAATTGGAATCATCTGCATCAACGACTACAATGCCCTCTTCTTCAAAAAGATGATTAACATAACTTCTTGCTGCGTCTGCTAATGTTTTTTTTCCATAAGCCTCCTGAAAGAAGTCAATACCTGAGGGCAACTCTTTTAAGATGTCACCAATATCATCCAGCTTAAATCTTCCAACCGCACCTTTTTGATCAGTTGTCCACTCGTATTTTTTATTATCAAAAAAGAAGTGATTGATTTCATCAAAATCGTGATCCTCAGAAGCCATCCAATAAACCGGGACAAAGTGCTGTTTTGGATGCTTCTTCTTTAATGCCTTACAGGCATTGATGACTGTCACTATTTTATAGATGAAATAGAGCGGTCCAGTGAAAATGTTGAGTTGATGACCGGTGGTGATGGTAAACGTATTTTCTTCTGAAAGACTTTTAATGTTACTTATTGCTTTCTCTGAAGCAGTGGTTTGTTCATACTGTTCGAGGAGGCTTTCAACAAGGACTTTTCTATGCTCTTTTTTGAAGTTTCTATTTTCAAATACAGATTGAAAGTTATCTATAGACGGAAAATCGGTATAGAAATCTTTTAGTTCTGGTTTTTCACTGATGTAGTCAATAAAGAGAGAGCTAAAACAGTTGGTTTCGTCTAAAGGGATGTTTTCTGTTTGCACTTGGAGATAAGCAATTAGTTGCGAATAGGTTCACCGTACAGGTCAAAAGCGGTAGCTTCGGTGATTTTAATGTTAGCGAAATCCCCAACCCTTAAATAGGAGTCATCCGAAGAGATGATGACTTCATTATCCACTTCTGGAGAATCATGCTCGGTTCTACCTATGAAATTCCCAGCTTCTATTCGGTCGATTAGAACCCTCAACGTCTTCCCAACTTTTTCTTCATTTATGCTCATGGAAATTTCTTCCTGAACTTCCATTACGGCATTCGCACGTTCTTGTTTTGTTTCTTCGGAGACATCATCATCAAAACTATATGAGTGGGTGTTTTCCTCATGTGAGTAGGTAAAGATCCCCAAGCGTTCGAATCGATTCTTTTGAACGAAATCGATCATCTCCTCAAAATCCTCCTGTGTTTCTTGTGGGTGTCCCGCAATAAGCGTGGTTCTGATAGCGATCCCCGGGACTTTGGTTCTCATTTTGTCAAGGAGCGCCTCAGTTTTTTCACGAGTTGTTCCGCGGCGCATGAGCTTAAGCATGTTGTCTGATGCGTGTTGCAGCGGGATGTCCAGGTAATTGCAAATATTATCCCTTGAGGCCATGACATCAAGAACATCTTCAGGGAATCCTGTTGGGAAAGCATAGTGGAGCCGAATCCAGTCAAGTCCGTTCACACCGGAAAGCCGATTGAGGAGTTCGGCAAGATTTCTTTTCTTGTAAATGTCTAGCCCATAATAGGTAGAATCCTGTGCGATCAGCAAAATTTCTTTAGTTCCATTTTTGACTAACGATTCAGCTTCCGAGATAATTTGCTCGATCGGTTTTGAAACATGCTTTCCTCTCATAAGAGGAATGGCGCAGAAGCTGCAAGGGCGATCGCAGCCTTCAGAGATTTTTAGGTAAGCATAGTGCTGGTTTGTTGTTGTGATTCGCTCACCTAATAACTCTTTCTTGTAGTCTGCCTTGAATTTTTTTAGAAGCAGCGGAAGTTCCATCGTTCCGAACCAGGCGTCTACATCTGGAATCTCATTTTGGAGATCGTCCCGATAACGCTGTGAAAGACACCCCGAAACATAGACTTTATCGACTAATCCTTCTTGCTTCGCATCTACATACCTGAGAATTGCATCGATTGATTCCTGCTTCGCATTGTCAATAAATCCGCAGGTGTTAACGATGATGATATTTGCATCATCCTTGTCTGATTCATGCGTGGCATCAATCTTGTTGCCTCTCAATTGAGTAAGCATGACTTCAGAGTCCACTAGGTTTTTGGAGCAACCCAGTGTTACTATGTTGACTTTATATTTTTTTAAGGTTTTGGTCTTCATTACTTGCCTATTCAGGACTATGCAGATGTCCAATAAAATTGCTGCCGCCTAGCGGCGCAAAGCTAATGGAAATAAGAAGGTGGTGTATATGTATTTTTGCGAGCCGATGAACAGAAGTGGCTTAATCATATTGATTCTGGGAATCTTAGTTGGCTGTCAAGACATAGACAACTGTACTAGTGATTCCAATACGGAGTTTATGGTTGTGCGTTTTTTTGATACTGAATCAAAAGCAGCAAAAAAAGTTGGATTCAGAGTGGCCACTGATGAAGGAGCTGGCTTGTTTCCTCTAAGCACAGATTCTCTAGCTATTGGACTTCCATTGGATCCTATGAACACAAGCCTTGTGTTTGTTTTTGATTCAGACACGAATGACTATGAACTAGAAGTTAGCTATGACCCAAGCTTTCAGATTTTTGACCCTGATTGTCCACCATCTTTATTTTTTAGTGGATTAGATACGCTCAGAAGTTCTTTTGATTCAACAGCAATCAGAGGTACAGTTACTAACAGACAATTAACAACCAATCTTGAAGTATACTTTTAACATATTATTGTTGGTCTTTGCGACTGTCGGTTTTTGTCAAAACCAGGCTGCTAAAATTGTGCAGCCAAAATATGGGCTACATGAAGTTAAGATTGGGATCAATGCATTAAGAACTGGACGAACGCTGTTGAGTTCCGGAAAAGACATGCACGAAGGAGAGTTGGCTTTGGGATGGAACCGCTGGAACATCGTGTTTGATTATGGCACTGAGAAGAACAATAGGTCTGGTGGTTATAGTTACGAAAATAAAGGTTCCTATTTCCGGGCAGGAATTGATAGAAACTTCATTAAGAATATCGAGTCAGGAAATGTGCTGGCTCTGGGATTAAGATATGCAAGAGCCAGTTTTGAGGATCAATTGATTTATGCCACAGAAGATGTTGGCTTTGGAGCTCAGGATATTAATCTTTCCAACAGCGATCTTAAAGCCCGATGGCTGGAGCTTAATTTTTCATTGAGAGGGAAGATCACATCACAATTGTATACAGGGTTTACACTTCGTTGGAAATTTTCTCGAAAGATTTCAGGAGAAGGAATGCTGCAAACCTTTGACATACCTGGTTTTGGAAATACTAAGAGACAGAATGCTACCTCGTTCGATTATTATATCATGTGGAGGATTCCATTAAGCAAATGATTTGAGGGTATTATTTGCTTAATGTGTAATACAAAGTGACTTCTTATAATCACTTTATGCAATACGTTAAAAACGGTGCCAAAATCTTGATTCCCGTGCTTCTAACAAGTGCGGTTTTTCTTAAGTCATGTAAAAAGGATGAATGTTATACACAAGAAGCCAAGGAGGATTGTCTTTGTCCGGCAAATTTGGACCCGGTCTGTGGCTGCAATGGCGTTACCTATGGAAATTCATGTGAGGCTGATTGTGCCGGGGTTTTTTCATATGCAGCTGGAGCTTGTCGCAGATAAATAGTTGTTGGAGAAAAAGTTCGTACACCTGGACATGAAGTTTTCAATTATAATTCTTAATTTTATTCATTACCCGTAACAAGTACGTAATAACACATCCTATGACTACTGTAGATATCCAATCTGAAATTGATTCTCTTGAAGGCCAACTTACTGGTGACATGTTCAAAGACATGGAGATCAAAGACAAAATCCACAATCTAAGAATGAAGCTGAACGGAACACGTCCGATGAATTCTGAGATCGAGTGTGTTGGTTGCGGGAGTTAGATTAGTTGTCAGTTAAGGAAACTTTTTTCTGAGTTTGCTGTCTTTTGCCTGTAGAGTTATTAGAACATGAGATCTTTTCAATCAGGCATTTTTTCGATTATTTTCTTTTCAGCCTTTGCTCAGGCACCAAATGAATCAACATACGATTATACGTATGACTATGGGGATCAGGGCCACTCCTCCTGGGCGATGGTCAAAAAGAACAACCTATATGGTTTTATCGATCGGGATGGGAAAGAGGTCATTAAGCCTTCAATGGAAAAAATTTATTCATTTGGAGACTATGGCCCCAATTTGGCGCTTGTAAAAAAAGATGGACTCTACGGATTCCTAAATAGGGAAGGTCAATTTGTAGTCAAACCAGAATATACCCGAATTCATGATTACGGTTCTAAGAAAATCAACTGGGCGCTAGTTGAAAAGAATGGCTTGTACGGTTTCATTGACAGGTCAGGTTCAATGATCGTAACACCAGCCTACAATCGGATTGGTGATTACGGAAGTTTTAGAGCAAACTGGGCACTGATTGAAAGAGACGGGCTCTATGGTTTTCTTGATCGAGAAGGTAAAGAGATTGTTGGCTTGAAATACGATAGGGTTCACAGTTTTGGGTCGATTGGTTCTGGTTGGGCCAAGGTCGAGAAAAATGGGATGATTGGTTTTATTGATAAGAGTGGTAAAGAAGTCATTCAACCAAGGTATACATATGTGTCAAGCTTCGGAAATATCACCAGCTACTGGGCCAAGGTTGGAATAGACGGATTATATGGAATGATTGACCGTACCGGACAAGAAATTGTACCAGTCCGATATTCTAAGATATACGATTTTGGATCCAAAGGACCGGGGCATTTTGCCTTAGTTCAGCGGTCTGGGCTCTATGGGTTTATTGATAAAACCGGAAAGGAGATCGTTCCTGCTAAATATGATAAGATAAGCAGGTTTGATAGAGAAAATGCTAACTGGGCGCTGGTGGAGAAAGATGGAAAATATGGTTTTCTGGATTCGGACGGACAAGAAATTGTGCCGGTTGCTCTAAACGATCTGAGCAAGAACTTCCATGAGCTTAGTGATCATTTCCAGTCTGCTGGGACTCATATTGGAAAAGAGGGACCAGTGAAACGCTTTTGGGTAAGTCCATTTGTCAATAAGTATGCGGTGATAAAGAGTAAAAAGACCTGGAACTTAGGTGTGATTGATCGGGATTTTAACGTAGTGGTTCCTGTGGAATACAAGAAAATAATGGTGGATGATGATGGAAACATCCATGTGTGGCGAAGAGACAATTGATTAGGACGTGATATGAAAATCAAGGGGAAGTCATGTTGGCTGCCCCTTTTTATTTTTTAAAATGTGCTGTCAAATAATGCTGTCATCTCAGCCCAACTTGCGCTGTCTGCCTCAGCTTGATAAGCTAGTGGCATGTTGAACTTCTCAGCAAACTCATCTGCGTATTTGCTTGTAAATGAATGCACTGCACCAGGATAGGAGATGTAGTTGTAATCCACTCCAGCAGCATCCATCACTGCTTTGAAGTCAGTAATTTGCTGTTCTGGAATAAATGGGTCATCTGCTCCATTGCAAACGAGCACCTTGGCTTTGACCGCACCTTCTTCCGGCATGATTGGTAGCTGCAGACCAGCATGAAAAGCAGCGACTGCATCTAGGACAAATCCGGCATTTGCCATGGTCAAAACGACTGAGCCCCCAAAGCAATAACCAATGGCACCAATTTTTTCGGGGTCAACATTTGGATGTGCTTGTAGGGTGTTCATAGCACTTTCAAATCGTGCTTTCGCTTCATCAATATTACTTACAACTTCTTGGGTGAACTTACCAGCATCTTCCGGATGCTCGGCGATTTTTCCATCTCCATACATATCCACTGCCAATGCGACATAGCCCATTTCTGCTAACATATCCGCTCGCTCACGTGCATACTCATTGTGTCCCCACCATTCGTGCACAACCAAGATCCCTGGCCGTTTGGAGTTGTCATCCTGATTGTAGGCGATGTAGCCTTTCATATTTGTAGAATCTGTAGAATATTCAATTTCTCCTATAGGAGCAGAAACTTCTTCAGCTGCTTTTTCATTTGAAGAATCAGAGGGAGCTGAGCATGCAAAAATGAGTAACAAGCTCAATATGGAATAGATCAATTTTTTCATGTTTGGTTCGGTTTTTTTATAAAGGTACGTCGTTTCCAAGCATAAAAAAACCAGGTAAAACTTGTTCACCCGGTCTTATTGATTTCTCTATTGCATCATTCCAATCTAAAAACAACGGGGACTGACATATGAACCCTTACTGGAACACCCCTTTGCTTGCCCGGAGCAAATTTCGGTAATAGACCAACCACTCGCATTGCTTCTTCATCGCAGCCTGCTCCAATACCCTTTTTCAACCTTATTTGAGATACCGATCCATCTTTCTCAACCACAAAATCTACAGTGACTCTTCCTGAAATGCTTAACCGTTGAGCTTTACTTGGATACTTAATGTTCTGGGCAAGAAATGAGAGTAGTTCAGCGTCACCGCCAGGAAATTCTGGCATCTTTTCAACGAAAAGAAAGGGCTCATCAACTTTTTCATCCTCCAACCCATCGCTATAAGTATCGATTACTTCATCATCCAGGAGCTCTACATCAAGTTCAAATTCTTCCTCCAACTCCTTCTCTATCTCCTTTGTAGCTTCAACTGAAACGATTGGTTTCTTGATGGTCTTTGGTTTTGGAGGTTCCGGATTTTTGTGCTCTGTAGAAGTGATGATCTCAGGAGGCCAATATTCATCTTCAATTGGATCCCAAACCGGGATAGGATCTACCTCTGTTTTCATTTCGAATGCCGAGATAACAATTCCTAATGCCACAATCAATCCGATTCCGAAGAAGAGCGGTCGCTTTCTCTCCAGGTCGAACTTGCGATACTTTTTTGGTTCCATAATTCAGTTATTTTGGGTAAAACATAAATCCATAGGAATCCAAAGCATGAATCATGCCCAAACTTATAACCCTTGTTATCTTAACCCCATGAAAAAGCTTGTACTGCTGTTGCTCATTGTGCCAGGAATCGTATTTGCCCAAAAGCAGAAGAAGCTAAAATCGAAATACGATATAGATGATCTCGACAAGATGCCAGCTGCGCCGGACTACTCTTTGTTGAATTATTGGATTGCTCATCCGGACAAGGAAGACGCTGCAGACATGGTTCCTGGAAATGGGCAACTAGCGGAGTACCAGGAGACGGCAGAAGTAGATGTCTTCTTTATTTATCCGACCATTTATTCCAAAAAACCAAAACCTGAAAATCCATGGTTCGCTGACGTGAATGATGAAAAGCTAAACAAGAAAATTGCTGAGTCCACTATTAAAAATCAAGCGACCGTTTTTAATAGTTCAGCTAAGGTATATTCACCACTTTACAGACAAGCACATGTAGATATATATCACCGGGATCAGAACCTGGCACTGAAGACAGAGGCACTTGAGCAAGCATATAAGGATGTGAAGAAGGCGTTCGAATACTATTTGGAAAAATACAATTCAGGCCGTCCGATCATAATCGCATCCCATAGTCAAGGAACGAATCATGCTGAAAAAATTTTGAGGGAGTTTTTTGAGGGAAAAGACCTAATGAACCAGCTAGTTGCTGCTTACCTCGTGGGTATGCCGCTACGGAATTATACGTTTGAAGAAATTCCAATATGCGAAGATGAAGATCAGACAGGCTGCTGGCTAAGCTGGAACACCTATCGTCAGGGCTACTACCCCCTGAACCATAGTTTTTGGTATCACGAAGGAGTGAGTGTAAATCCACTTAGCTGGAAAAGGGATAGTACTTATGTTTCTTGGGGAGAAAACCTGGGCGGAGTCCTCAAGAATTTTAAGAAGATTCGGTTAGGTCTGTCAGATGCACAAAATAAGGACGGGATGTTGTGGATTAACAAACCAAACTTTTTTGGAAACTTTTTACTCAATTGGAAAAGCTATCATGTTGCCGACTACAATCTCTTTTACATGAACATTCGTGAAAACGTTGAAAAAAGAGTAGAGAATTACCTCAGGAATTAACCTTCTGCTTGCTGCGTCATGTAATCGTCCAACAATGCCATCATTCTCTCATGGATCATGTAAAGTTCTGTATCAGCAATGTACTTTGGTGTGAATTTGCAAAATGCAATGAAATCTGTTAGCTGATCACCTTGAAGTTTGGTCATTTCACTTACCCATTCCCGTGTGAACTTTTGTCTTGCTTTGGTTGTGATATGACGGGTTTTACTGATCTGTTGCATTTTCCTTTTCTCTTTTTCCTTCTTGCTAAATGCATGATGTAGAAAGGAAATGGGATGCGTGGCTATGAAAACCGGATTCTTAAATTCTTTTTTCTCCAGAACAGTGTGCTCCTCCATGTTGGGTTGGGGAACACCATGATACCAAAATGAAGTATCTTCTACATCCGTATCTACAAGCATTTGCTTGAACCTGGAGTACTCCGGAAATTCTCCAATAACGACTTCCTCTAAATAGACGGTATCAACAGAGAGCAAGAATTCAACCCTTTCCTGGGTAAACCAGGATTCAACGGCCTCACATCCTAACACCTGGTATCCAACATTTGAAAACATTAGGGTGTCACCTACCTGAACTGGAATTCTGAATTTCCCATAAGCATCAGCAATTGCAAGCTTGTCGGAAGTTATGTTGCGAACATGAGTGCCGATGATTTCTTCTTTAGTAGTGCTGTCTTTTACAATTCCATACATGAATTTTCTTTGGGAAAACCCAACGATCGAGCAAAACAAAAGAAGTATCGTTACCAGGTATTTCACAACCATTCAAATATCCTTTAAATGGCAGGAGATCAGTCAATTAGTTATGAATTTTTAACAATTTAGATGCCCTGCATGTTTTAAAAGAATGATCCAGTTTTCGCACCATTCAGGTATATATACATTGAAAGTAATGCAGGAATTACCCATTGGGTTGCCTGAGGCCTGGGAGTTTTTTTCATCCCCTGTTAATTTGGAAAAAATCACACCTCAGCATATGGAATTTCAGATCACATCAGGGGTTCCAAAAGAAATGTATCCTGGCCAGATCATTAGCTATAAAGTTTCTCCCGTTCCTGGAATTAAAACCAGCTGGGTCACGGAGATCACACATGTTGAAGAACATAAATTCTTTGTGGATGAACAGCGATTTGGTCCTTATCGAATGTGGCACCACGAACATCACTTTGAAGAACGCGACGGGTCAGTTTTGATGACAGACAAAGTCTCGTACAAAATCCCTTTTGGATTCATAGGTCGACTTGCACATCGCATGTTTGTTAAAAGACAACTAAGGTCAATTTTCAATTATCGAATAGCGGCGTTGGAAAAAAAGTTCGAAAGGTAGCGGTATCTTTAAAGACGAGAAATTACTAACCGTGGTATCATGAATCGTCGAGAACTTATAAAGGGCCTTGGAATGGCTTCAGCAAGCCTTCCATTTCTTGCAATGAACTTCAGGCCTGAATCAACTTTCAAAGAATGGATTGGAACTTTCACCGATGACAAAGTGAAAGATGAAGCGTACTGGAAAAAATTCAAAAAGGAATTTTATGATGTTTCCAAAGATTTCATCAATCTCGAAAATGGATTTTTTGGTGTGCAGTCTGTACCTGTCTACAAAGCCTATCTTAAGAATATTGAGCGGTTGAACATGAATTCCTCCAAGTATCTCAGAACAGAATACGGAAATGACCTAAAGGAGATTATGCAGCAGCTAGGCGAATTTTCAGGGGTGAGTTCAGAAGAGCTTTTGATTACACGAAATGCCACAGAGGCAATGAATATCATCATCAATGGACTTGATCTAAATGAAGGTGATGAGGTGATTCTTCATAAACAGGACTATTACAGTATGATTGAGGCATTTGAAATGCTGGAAAGACAAAAGGGTATCAAAATCAAAGTGATAAAGGTACCGTTGGTTCCACAAAATGATGAAGAGATACTCAGTAAGTATGAAGCGGCAGTCACACCCAAAACCAAATGCATCCTGGTCACACATATGATCCACCTGACAGGACAGATCATGCCCGTCAAAAAGATCGCTGACAAATTCAAGCCAAGAGGAATTGATGTGATCGTTGATGCTGCTCACAGCTTTGCCCAGGTAGATTACAGTCTCAGCGATCTGAACTGTGATTTTGTTGGCGTGAACCTTCACAAATGGTTTGGAAATCCATTGGGTGCCGGACTGCTCTATGTAAAGAGAGATAGAATTAAAGACCTTAAGCCGATGTTTGGAGATAGTTCAAAAGAGGAGGGTGACATCAGAAGACTGGGTCACTTTGGGACACTTTCTGTACCAATTGTAATGACCATCCCTGACGCAAAAGCATTCAATGATATGGTCACGATTCCTCTAAAAGAAAAGCGTCTAAGGTACTTGCAGAATTACTGGACAAAAGAAGCGACTGGGATACCAAAAGTTACGGTTACTACACCAACAAGTGATCCGGCCAGAAGTTGCGCGATTGCGAGTTTTGCTATAGAAGGAATGAAAACGGAGGACGTAATCAGCGGACTTCTAGAAAGACATAAGGTATTCACTGTGATTAGACACCTGGAAGATCAGGATGTGGTTCGGGTTACGCCCAACTTATATAACAACACAGCTGAAATGGACGTGCTGTTAGAGGGAATTAAGGATTTGGCAAGCTAGAAACTATGAATGCGATCATCAAAATTGAGGAGCTTTTTATGTTCCTTGCTTCTATTGTTTTGTTCAATCAAACAGACTATTCGTGGTGGGTATTTCTTGCACTTATTTTGGCTCCCGATATCGGCATGCTTGGATACGTTATTAGCACCAAAGTTGGAGCTGTTGTCTATAATATCTTTCACCACAAAGGAATCGCCATTGCCATACTTTGCTTAGGTTGGTATTTTAAAAAGCCAATAGTTGAGCTTAGTGGTATCATTCTGTTTGGACATGCAAGTATGGATCGCATCTTTGGCTATGGATTGAAGTTTAGCGATAGCTTCAAGCATACTCACCTGGGAGAGTTAAAATAGAGTAGAAAAAAGGCGATGCGACCCACAATTTCAATTATCATTCCTACGCTTAACGAGGAAAGATATCTCTCGAAGACGATCGAATGCATCTTTAAAAATGTAGAAAGACCGGAGGGTCTTGAGATTCTTGTAATTGATGCTGGCAGCTCAGATCGTACAATTCAGATTGCTGAGCAATTGGGAGTAAAGGTTGTTTGCAAACCAGAATTTGTGCTCAAGAAATACCAGAGCTTAAACCATGGGATTGCCCATGCAGAAGGAAAGGCTCTCGTTTTTCTTGATGCCGATACAATGCTTCCTAAAGGCTTTGATTCTATGGTTGTGAACACACTTGACAAACAAGGTGTGGTTGGGGGGGCATTCGAATTTTCCTTTGATCGCCTTAACTGGAAGCTTTTTTTGCTTCAAAAATTCAATCGAATCCGCTACCGTTTTGGACACATGTACTACGGTGATCAAGCCATTTTTTGTCGAAGGGAATCGGCTGAGGAGCTTGGTGGATATCCTGAAAAGGAGTTGATGGAAAGTGCCTATTTCTGTAAGCGACTGCTCACCATTGGCAAACTTCAATTAATTAAATCACCAGTAAAAACTTCGGCAAGGCGATTCAATGACCATGGTTTTTTCAAAGTGTTTTGGTTTGATTTCATCATGTGGATTCGTTTTGGATTAAATCTCTCTGTGGAGGAGTATGGAAAAAAATACTGGGGATTGAATTTGCAAACCAATGGATAAACCACTGGTGTCTATCATCATGGCGGTTAAGGACACTGCTCAATACCTCCCCGAATGCCTGGATTCCATTTTGGCACAAACGTATCCGAATTGGGAGTTGATCGCCATCAATGATCATTCCACGGACGAAACGCCGGAGATCCTGAATGATTACTCAAACAGCGATGACCGAATCAGGGTTTTTCATAGCAAGCGACACAAACTAATTCCAACATTAAAGGAAGGATATCAGCATGTTCGTGGAACCCTGATCAACCGGATGGATTCGGATGATAAAATGCCGGCAGATAAACTGGAAGTGCTAGTTGAGGAATGGGGAAAATATGGAAAAGGTACCATCATTGCTGGTGGAACCCAACATTTTGTGGATGAGGGTGAAGTTGGCGATGGGTTTTTGAGGTATGAAAAATGGTTAAACAATGTCGCAGTTAGAGAAACACATTACGAAGAGATTTACCAGGAGTGTGTGATCCCTTCACACAGCTGGATTATTCATAGGGAAGATTTTGAAGCGGTTGGAGGCTTTGAACCAGAGGTCTATCCAGAGGACTATGACTTGTGTTTTCGCTTCTACAAAGCTGGACTTAAAGTGATTGGTATTGACAAGGTGCTTCACTTTTGGCGGGATCGTTCGAATCGAATTTCACGAACCTGGGATGAGTACAAAGACAATCGGTATTTCGAATTGAAAATCCCCTACTTCTATGAACTTGATCGTGATAAACAGCGACCTTTGGTCCTTTGGGGGGCGGGGAGAAATGGAAAGGATATTGCAAGGTTGATCTTGAAGCGTGAACAGGATTTTCATTGGGTTTGTGACAATGAACGAAAAATTGGCAAAGACGTCTACGGCCTCAAAATGAAACATTTTGACGCAATCCCAACTATTAAGAACCCACAAATCCTGATCGTGGTGACCTCACCACAAGATAAGGAAGACATTAGAAGTCAACTTGCGAAGTGGGGTAAACTGCCGGTAAAGGATTATTGGTTTTTTCTGTAACTAACCGATTTCAACCTTCTTTGAACTTTCCTCTTCCTTAACGCTACCCAATTTAATTCTCAAGATCCCATCCTTCATTTTTGCTGATATTCGATCCCGATCTACGGATTTTGGAAGTTTAAATCTCCGCTGGGCGAAACTGGTATTGATCTCCTTTGAGAGGTATTCCTTCTCATCCACATCTTCTTTTTTAGCAATCACTTCTAGCATATCATCGATAACAGAAACCGATACTTCCTCTTTTCTGAATCCAGGAAGATAAACTTCTAAGTTGTACTTCCCCTTTTTTTCCAATGTATTAGCTGGAGCAATCCACGTATCGGAACTAGCATTTCTTCCCATGAAATGTGTGGGATCAATGAACCGATTGTATCGATCTCCAATTCTGGAGAAAGGCCCATAATGAATTTGATTTAGTGCCATAATTATTTCGTTTTCGATAAAAATAGTATCCGTAAAGACATAAAACATTGATGTCAATCAGCAGGGGCTGTGACTCTAATCATGAGGAAAAAAAGATGCAGTAAATTGAGGCTACTTCAGGAATTCATTGAAAAACCAGACCCGAATACTGACCCTCATCGTCTTCTCACAGTTCATGTGCACGTCACTGTGGTTTGCGGGAAATGCTGTGATGCCAGACCTCATTTTCAATCTTGGTTTGGAAGAAAACGACCTGGGTCATTTGACCTCCTCTGTACAGTTTGGTTTTATAACCGGGACACTATTTTTTGCCTTTTTCACGATTGCTGATCGTTTTAATCCTTCCGCTGTTTTTTTTGTAAGCGCACTCCTTGGAGCCCTTTTTAATGTGCTCATTGTTTTAGAAGGAGTTGGTTTCATTCATGTTTTGCTTCTTCGTTTTCTTACTGGATTCTTTCTGGCCGGCATCTACCCCGTAGGGATGAAGATTGCATCGGATTATTTCGAAAAAGGGTTGGGAAGAGCGTTGAGTTTTTTGGTAGGGGCTTTAGTGCTTGGAACCGCTTTTCCACATCTGGTAAAGGATTTTTCTGGTTCTTTTTCCTGGGATTATGTGATGTACTTCACCTCAGCGCTTGCGATAATCGGAGGTTCCCTGATCTATCTTTTTGTGCAACCGGGACCGTTCCGAAAACCAGGACAGAAACAAAAGTTTAGTGCAATTTTCAATGTGTTTAAAAACAAAAATTTCAAAGCAGCCTCATTTGGCTACTTCGGTCACATGTGGGAACTCTATACTTTTTGGGCGTTCGTTCCGATTATACTGCAACACTTTGCTTCAGAACAAGACCAGGAAATAAATGTTCCATTGTGGTCTTTTCTGATTATTGGGCTTGGTGGAATCGCCTGTTTTTTTGGAGGTTTATTAAGTGAGAAATATGGAGTGAAAAAGATTGCTCTCATAGCCTTGACAGGTTCAGGAGTAAGTTGCCTTATCTCACCGCTGATGTTTCAATCACCCATTTTCCTGTTCCTTTTATTTCTTCTGATATGGGGATGGCTAGTAATCATTGACTCACCATTGCTTTCAACATTGGTTGCCAATAATGCTGACCCTGAGTTGAGAGGAACCTCACTAACAATTGTCAATTGCCTCGGGTTTTCAATTACGATTGTCAGCATTCAAGTAATTAGTTTCTTAATGACATTTGTGAGTTTTGAATACCTCTATTTAACATTGGCGGTAGGCCCAATATTCGGTGTTACTTCACTGTTGAAATCCAGCTAGAAACTTTTTTTCCAAGACAACCATCATATGTTTTACAACTTATATACTAATGCTCCGTATATTAGTTTTACAACTTATATAGAAATGAAAACATACCTTGGAGAATTCGAAGAAGTGATTCTGACGATGGTCGGCTTTTTGGGAGATGAAGCATATGGTAATGCGATTGTCAAAGAAGTTCAAGAAAAGCTTGACAGAACAGTAAACCTGAGTGCTGTGCATATCACACTCTATCGACTTGAGGACAAAGGGTTTGTGAAATCCGAGATGCGCGGGGCAACTTCTTCTCGTGGAGGAAGACGAAAACGATATTTTGCGATAACCAACGCAGGGTTGAGCTTGTTACAAGAAATGCAAACTCAGCGAAAGAAGCTATGGGAGCTTTTTCCACAACTGAATTTCGAAAAATTAATCTATGGATGATCAAAATCCATCAAGTTGGGTGATGAAACTCCTTAAGTGGTTTTGCCCTGAGGAGTTATATGAAGGAATCATCGGAGACTTTATGGAACAATTTGATGAGGAAGTAAAATCACTGGGTTTGGGACGTGCGAGGAGGAGATTTAACAGAAATGTTTTTAGGCTTTTGCACCCAACTATCCTTTTAAGAAATAAAATAAAACAATTCAACTATTTACCTATGGGAATGTATAAGAGTCACTTTTTGGTAGCTTATCGAAGTATGATGAAGCACAGGTTCTATTCCTTTATTAACATCTTCGGACTGGCAATGGCTGTTGCATTTGTCTTTCTGAGTTTTCTCTTCATCAACCAGGAATTGCGGTATGACGCTTTTCACACCAACAAATCCATATATCGTTTATATAGTCAGATTAGAGCAACGGAGGACCAGAAAATTTTAAGTGATGCATCGGCTATCATATCAATTCCTTTGGTACCTGATCTCGCCAGTCAGGTACCTTCAATTGCTAGCCACAGTCGTCTCGCAAGTAATAGTGCGACCGTGTTGCTAGGGGATACTCCTTATGATGAGTCGGTACATTTTGTTGATAAGGACTTCTTGTCAATGTTCAGTTTCCCAATTGTTCACGGCTTGCACAATGCGCTTGAAGATCCGAATTCTGTCGTCATTTCAACCGAACATGCCATCAAATATTTTGGCGAAACAGACGCGATTGGTAAATCGATAGAAATCACGTTAAACGATAGTACAAGGACCTATTTGGTGAAAGGTGTTGTGGAGAACATGGAACAAGTATCTAGTATACCATTCAATATTCTGGTTCCATTTGAAACATTTCGTATGGTGGTTTCTGAGCGGGCAATGACCACCTACAACACTGCGAGCATTGAAGGATATGTTGTTTTTGAAAACACCGATGTTACAAGAGGTATCTCGCCGCTTCTAAGTTCTGCTATAGAAAAAGAAACTTCTGATGATCATTCTTTTTTAGAAGTAGGAATTCAAAATATGTCAGACATTCACCTTGATCCAGATGTAATTGGAAATGCGAAATATACTGATCCACAGAAGCTATATATCATCGGAGGGTTAGCAATGCTTGTGCTGCTTGTTGCCATGATCAATTACATAACGCTATCTACTAGTCATACACTTAAGCGAATGAAGGAAGTTGGACTAAGAAAAACACTGGGAGCGTTTAAGAGTCAAATCAGAGTTCAGCTTATCATCGAATCATTTTCTTTATCAATACTTGCCGGAGCGATAGGTGTTGGACTGGCTTTTGTAATTACCCCTTACTTCAGTCAATTGCTTGATCTCCAACTGAGCTTTGCTCTTGATTGGATAGCGTTGGCGTTCATCGTTCTTCTTGCATTGGCTATTGCCTTAATTTCTGGAAGCATTCAATCCATCTTGATTATTAAACATAAGTTGGTAGATGCACTAAAAGGAACCATTGTTCTTAGAAAAGATAGCCTACTAAATCAATCACTACTTGTTCTTCAGTTCTCACTTTCTATTATGCTCATCATAGGAACCTTGGTGGTTCGAACGCAAATGAATTATATCCAAAGCAAAGATCTTGGTTATGAGCAGGAGCGCTTGCTAGAGATAAGTATGCAAAACCCTGCAGATATCACCTCGGCGAACAACTTGCTTAATAGGCTCAGGCTTGAATTGGAGAAGGATGCAAGAATTCTTGGCGTCTCAGGGTCCATGAATAGTTTCCGGGAGCCTTGGACTCAATTTGGGTTTCGTCAACAAGATGAATCAGTTGAGCGGGTTTATTTCAACAAAGTGGAGGAAAACTATGTGAAAACGATGGGGATTGAACTTGTTCAAGGTGTTGATTTTGATCAAAATTCGGAGAACAAAGGAAAAATATTGGTCAATGAATCACTTGTGAAATACTTTGGCTGGGAGGACCCACTATCAGAACAGATTCCTGGTAAATACTTTACCTCTAGCCACCAGATTATCGGTGTGGTTAAAGATTTCCATTATAGTACGCTGCACAACAAAATCGAACCTCTCGCGATCAGCGTAGATAATGAAGCCATCCTTGAAGGAGTTACCGGTCTTTCAACCTGGGTATGGCCAATTAATATGTACACCATAGAATTGAGAGTGGGCCCTGGCGATTTGGGGGAAATCATGAATGTAGTTGAAGCTGGTTGGGAAGTTGCTAACCCAAATCAACCGTTCGTTTACTCCTTTGTTGACGATGTGTTGGCAAAAAATTATGAAGAGGAATCACGATGGCAAAAAGTCACGGATAGTGCATCCGCTTTCTCCATCATTATTGCTTGGTTAGGTCTCATTGGGCTCACGAAGCTATCTATGCAGAAACGCGAAAAGGAAATTGGAATACGAAAAGTTCTTGGATCGACTGTCACCAATATTACGACACTTCTTTCCAGGAAATTCTTAATTCTGATCATCATAGCAAATGTTGTTGCCTGGCCACTTGCGTGGATACTTTCCGAAAAATGGTTGGAAGATTTTACCTACCGAATATCATTGGGTCCTTCATTATTCCTTATTGGAGGGGTTGGGGTTTTACTTGTAGCACTCGCCTCTGTGGGTTACCAGTCATTGAGGGCTGCGGTGTCTAATCCGGTAGATTCATTGAAATGCGAATAGCATCACCTTGGTTGTTACCATTTACTTAATTCCATAATGATCCCTCTACTCTGACCTTAGTGAATCTACAGGATTGGAGAGTGATACTCTTAAGGAATGAAAACTTACCGTTGCAATTGTAATGGCCAGACTAGAGAGCCCTGCAATTACATAGATCCACCAGTAAATATCAATGCGATATTCATATCCAGCTAACCATTGGTTAAGGAAATACGAAGCAATTGGGATTGCTATTACGCACGCCAAAATCACAAGCACGGAGAAATCTTTGGAAAGTAGTCGCCAAAGGTTAGAAACAGAAGCGCCCAATACTTTCCGTATTCCAATTTCCTTTGTTCGCTGCTCTACGACAAAAGCAGAAAGGCCAAACAGACCAAGGCAACTTATCAGAATTGCCAACAAACTGAAAAAAGCAGCCAGACTCCCTATTT
>JANQST010000282.1 GCA_028279155.1 Cyclobacteriaceae bacterium | reverse complement strand
ATCAAAAGGAGCCACTGCATTAAAAGAGCCGGTCAGAGGCTATGGAAATGCATGTTTGAAGGGCATGAGGCATATTGCGGATTCACCCAGCCAGCCAGATATTGTGGTATTCCTCGACGGTGATCATTCCGACTATCCGGATCAGTTAATTGACCTGGTCCAACCTATTTTGGATAATAAAGCAGATATGACCATTGGCTCGAGGGCTTTGGGAGTAAAAGAGAGAGGGTCCATGACTCCACAGCAAATATTTGGAAATTGGCTGGCTACAACACTCATCAAATTGTTTTATGGCGTAAAATTCACCGATTTGGGGCCCTTCAGAGCTGTCAGATATGATAGCCTCATGACAATTGGTATGCAGGATCGCACTTATGGGTGGACAGTAGAGATGCAATTAAAAGCGGCTAAGCTAAATTTGCGATCACTTGACGTTCCTGTGAATTATCGGCAAAGAATAGGTGTTTCAAAAGTGAGCGGCACAGTTAAAGGAACTTTGGGTGCAGGTTATAAAATCATATATACGATCTTCAAATATTTGTAACTAGTGGAGTGGTTAATTATTAGCATATACGGGCTCACACTGATGATCATTTGCTTATTCAGTCTAGGACAATTTAACCTTGCCTGGCACTATTTGAAGGCCAAAAAGATCAGCGAAGATGAACTTGTTGAATTATCGGATCACCCGATTGTCACAATCCAGCTCCCGATTTTCAATGAAAAGTACGTGGTAGAGCGCTTGATTGATTCTGTCGCGGCGATCAATTACCCAAAAGAGAAATTAGAGATCCAGGTATTGGATGATTCTACTGATGAAACGCTTGATATTGTAGCATCGAAAGTGAAGCACTACAAAAACCTTGGATTGGATATTTCACATATAAGACGTCCACATAGGGTTGGCTTTAAGGCTGGTGCGTTGCAATATGGGATGATAAAAGCCAAGGGTGAATTCATGGCAATATTTGATGCTGATTTTGTCCCTAAACCAGACTTTTTGCTAAAAACATTACCTCGCTTCAAAAACGAGAAGGTAGGAATGGTACAAACCAAGTGGACCCATCTTAACACTGATTATGGGGCACTCACAAAAATTCAAGCCTTTTGGTTGAATGCACATTTTACCGTTGAGCAAAAAGGCCGCGAACATGCTGGAAGCTTTATCAATTTCAATGGCACAGCCGGTGTTTGGAGAAAGGAATGCATCCAGGATGCGGGTGGTTGGCAGCACGATACTTTAACAGAGGATCTTGATCTTAGCTATCGCGCCCAATTGAAAGGCTGGAAATTTGTCTATCGAGAAGAGGTCGAATCACCAGCTGAGTTGCCGGTTTTAATTCCTGCGGTAAAATCACAGCAATACAGATGGAACAAGGGTGCTGCAGAAACCGCCAGAAAGACCCTTCGGAAAGTTTTGACCTCTAGTATTCCTACCGCTCACAAAATCAGGGCGGTCTTTCATTTGCTGAACAGTTCGGTTTTTCTGCTCCTTTTAATAGCAGCAGTACTATCTATTCCAATGCTTTATATCAAAGAATATAATCCCAACCTCGGCTTGATTTTTGATTTCGGAAGCATCTTCCTTGTAGGCTTTTTAGCTATGGGATTCTTTTATTGGGTTTCAGCTAAAGCAACACATCCAGAGTACACATTCAGGTATTTCATGCTCAATTTTCCAATATTTCTGGCCTTCTCAATGGGAATGGCTCTCCATAATTCAATCGCAGTCGTAGAAGGATACCTTGGAATTAAAACTCCGTTTGTTCGAACTCCAAAGTTCAATGTGAAGTCCAAAGGAGACAGCTGGAAGGGGAACATCTACCTGAAAAAAGTGTTTACTCCCGTGACCTTAATGGAAGGCATTTTAGCCATGTATTTTGTTTACGGAATCTTTTCAGGATTAAAGCTGGAAGACTATGGCCTGCTGTTGTTTCACTTGATGTTGGCCATAGGTTTTACCTACGTGTTTCTACTCTCAG
>JANQST010000253.1 GCA_028279155.1 Cyclobacteriaceae bacterium | reverse complement strand
ACATTACCATCATCAGTCCCAACCCAGAGCACACCCTCCGTAACACTCGATGGTTCGATGACAAGAATCGTCGTATAGTTCTCGGCGCCTGTTGCGTCCATGGTCAAACCGCCACTTTCACTTTGCTTCTGTTTTTCAGGATCGTTGGTTGTTAGGTCAGGAGAAATGATCTCCCAATTCTGACCACCATCCGTGCTTTTGTGCACGAACTGAGAACCAAAATAAATCGTGTTGGAATTGAACGGATCTCTTGACATCCCCACATTCCAGTTGAACCTGAGATCAACGTCTCCTTCAGGGTAGGTGGGTCGAACCCGCTCGTTGTACCCGGTTTTTCGGTCATATATCGATGCTCCTCCCTGCTGAGAAGTGGAGATACCGAAACGAGAGTTCTCAGGGTCAGGTAACACATCAAATCCATCTCCAAATGAAATTTCTTGCCAGTAGTGGTTACGAATTCCTTGTGCTTTCCAGACATAGGCTGGTCCTGCCCAGGAGCCATTGTCCTGCATACCGCCATATACATTGTAAGGTAGTTCGTTGTCTACCGCAATATGATAAAATTGACCTACCGGAAGGTTTTCAACGAATCGCCAGGTTTCGCCACGATCTCGTGTGATATTCAATCCGCCATCGTTTCCATCCATCATAAAGTCTGGATTGTTTGGATGAATGTACCAGGCATGATGGTCAGGGTGGACCCCATTGTTCACACCGTATGCTCCCATAAGCTGCCGCCAGGTATTTCCGCCATCCTCGCTGACATTGACAAACGTGAAGATGGTATATATCCTGTTTTCATTGGTCGGGTCTACATAGATTTCATGATAGTAAAAGGGACGATTCCCTATGCCTGATTTATCGGTCACCTTTTTCCATTTAAACCCACCATCTGTGGATTTGTAAAGGGCATTTTTCTTTGCTTCAACCAGGGCATACACAATGTTTGGTTTAGAAGGTGCGATGGCTAACCCAATTCGTCCAAGTTCTCCTTTTGGAAGACCATCTTCATCGGTTCGCTGCTCCCAGTTTTCACCACCATCAAACGTCACATAAATTCCGGATCCGGGACCACCTGATTTAAAAAACCATGGATCTCGCTTGTGTTCCCACATGGCAACAATCAATTTGTTAGGGTTAGTCGGATCCATCACCATTTCAGCGACACCTGTTCGGATGTTGTTGAAGAGAATTTGCTTCCAGCTTTTACCTCCGTCTGTGGTTTTATAAACGCCTCTTTCCTGATGCTCGCCCCAGGGTGAACCAATCGCTCCTACATAAATCGTATTCGGGTCATCAGGATGGATAATAATCCTGTGAATGTGCCGGGTATTTTCAAGCCCCATTTTTTGCCAAGTCTTTCCTCCATCCAGGGTTCTGAATACTCCATCGCCACCGTTCAAAGAGTTTCTGGGATTTCCTTCACCTGTTCCAACCCAAACAACCGAAGGGTTCGATTGCTGTATGGCAAGCGCACCGATTGAAGCGGTACTTTGATCCGTGAAGATGGGCTCCCAGTCAATTCCACCGCTGGTGGACTTCCAGACGCCTCCTGAGGCTGAACCCACATACATGACATCCGGGCTGTCGGTTACTACGTCAATAGCAGTGACACGACCGGACATACCGGCAGGACCAATTCCTCTAGGTTTAAGATTTTTAAGTGCATCCATGTCGAGCTTTTGGGCAAAAGTCATCGCGGATACAGAAAGCAAAAGGATAAGTAATTTGAACTTCATACGAATGGGTTAGAGTTGAAAAGTGTCGTAAATTAGAAAGGATAAACCATTCGATTTACCATTATCTTGATGAATGGTGAAAAACCGTGACGTGGTTTTGTCGTAATTATTTAGGATGCGCTACCTGACGATCATCTTTTTTGCATGCCTATGCTCGTTTGCCTCGGCCCAGAACGAAGGAATGAGTGATGCAGTAAAAGAAGTTCTGGAGAAGAAAGGGTACATCCTCAAAAGCATCTATTTTGGAGGTGGTAGCTATTACGTAGATGATCCCCAGGTTTTGGAGCTCAATCACCTGCTAGACTCCATTCCCAATATTCGGGATTTTACGATCACAATTCATAGCCACACCGATAACATTGGCGGTGCTGCCTACAACGAATGGCTCTCACAGATGCGCAGTGAATCAGTCATCCAGGAATTGCTGTTGTCGGCTTTCAAAATGAATCAAATAGAGATCAAAGATTTTGGTCAGTTCAATCCCATTTTTGACAACAGTACCTGGGAAGGTAGAAGATTGAACCGTCGAGTAGATATTATCTTCTGGCCTGTGGTGTTTTAGTAGAAAGTGGAAAGTAGATAGAACAAAGTAGATACTAATTACTAATAGGATTCCAACAAATCAACCTCTTCCAATCACTAATTCGTAATTCAATTCCTAGGCGGGCTTATCATGATATGGGCACGATGCGTACCCGGATCCATGATCCACGGGCTTCCCGGACCGATAGGTTCTAAGGGCATGCCTGTAGATTCGGATGTAGCGTATGGAATGTACACGACGTACCTGGTATAAAGATTTTCCACTTCTCCGGAATCTTCATTTAAATCACCACGGGCAATGTACAATATCGTTTTATCTGGCATGGTCAGGTTTCCACTTTTTACATCTTCTTCGCGTTGATCGAAGACCTCTTTCGCATTGAGTCCTTGTTTTCTTAGCTCTCTCCCTCGAGCCATGAAAGGCTCCAAGCTTTTATGGTAGGCTGCCACGCTAAATCCTTCTTTGTTGGGATCATCGGCAAGACAATAAATCTCATTTTGACCCTCCCGAATTACGACTACTTCTCCGTTTTTGTCAAAGCCTAAAACGGTTGCTTCTTCACGCATATCTTCCGGGGCAGCAAGTACTCCATTTTTGATCTGAAGTTCCTTGTTGGGAATTTCTTGTCCGGTGCAGCTTAGTAGAAAAGATAGAAGCAGAGATGGGAGAATGAGGTTCTTCATGGTTGAGTGGTTTGTTTTACATAAAAATAAAGGGTTTCTGTGTAAATAGATTATTTTGCAACAATGAGCATTGAATCAGAGACCGAGCGATCCTTACGACACATCAAGGCAATCATGTCAATCTTTCTTGGAATCACTGTGCTCTATTTGATGCGAGAATTGTCGGACCTCCTGATTCCACTTTTTTTCGCATTATTCTTTGCTGTGCTATTTCAGCCACTTGTTAATCTCTTCAGGAGATTCCTTTCTGTGAACATGAGTATTGCGCTGACGACCTTGTCTACAATGGTGGTCTTTTTCTTCATTGGGTTTGGTATCTACAACGTGGTGCAGGCTTTTATCCAAAATAGTGATACGATTCTTGATAGCATTTCCAATGACCTGCGACCATTCATCAATTCATATACTTCTTATTTTGGAATCACTTTCCAAGAAGGAGAGCTGCGGGATGGTGTTGCTGAGATCTTACAATCCGGCTCTTTCTGGTCAGCATCCGGCTCATTTGTAAATGCCATCAGCGGGATTTCAGCATCGTTGTTGATGACCATTCTGTATTTTGCTGGTTTACTTGGTGCCATTACGCAATACGATAACACCATCACCTACATTGTTTCCGGAACAGCTAAGGAGGAAGAAGAAACACTCAAGACCTTTAACAGGATAAAAGATTCCGTCAGCTCGTACATTAAGGTAAAAACGCTTGTGAGTTTAATAACAGGTATATGTGTTGGGTTGATCTGTTGGTTTTTTGGTATTGACTATGCGTTGCTTTGGGGATTCCTGGCATTTGTCTTAAACTACATTCCTTACCTTGGATCCATTGTGGCCATCATCCCGCCAATTGTGTTGGGGATCATCGAGTTTGACAGTGTGCCTCAGGTACTTTTCCTTTTCGTCTGCCTGGAAGGAATCCAACTAATTATGGGTAACGTGATTGAACCACGATTGATGGGTAGTACCTTCTCGCTCAATACTGTTTCAGTGTTATTCGGATTTGTTTTTTGGGCCTGGATGTGGGGCACCGCTGGAATGCTCTTAGCCGTTCCATTGACCTTCCTTTTCAAAGTGATCATTGAACATGTTTCGGATGCCAAAGTGATGGTCCGACTAATGGAAAGAAAGACACTGCCTAAAGAAGGCTAATTCACACGAATCAGGTAGTAATTCTTTTTCCCTTTTTGAGCTAACAAATATTTATCCTGCAACAGGTCAAATGAAGCGTTCTGTTCGGCAGATTCGAGTTTCATCTTATTGACGCTCACTCCTCCGCCTTTGATCATGCGTCGGGCTTCCCCCTTGGATGGGAAAATGATCCCGCCAGTTGCTTCACTAAGCAGGTCTGTCACATTCTCGCAGGCATCCAATTGGCTTTTACTTATCTCTGCTTGCGGTACTCCTTCAAATACTTGTAGCAAGGTCTTTTCATCAATAGAAGCAAGATCCTCAGTAGTTGATTTTCCAAATAGTATCGAGGATGCCTTGATGGCTGTATCCAGCTCTTCTTTCGAATGCACGCGTTCGGTAATCTCCTCGGCAAGTGTGCGTTGAAGCAAACGCATATGCGGAGCTTCTTGATGCTCCTTAATTAATCCTTCAAGTTCTTCTTTGTCTTTCAAACTGAAGATCTTGATGAAGTTTTCAACGTCTTCATCAGATGCATTCAACCAGTATTGGTAGAATTTGTATGGCGAAGTTCGTTCTGCATCCAACCATATGTTTCCACCCTCGGATTTTCCAAATTTTGAACCATCCGCCTTCTTGATTAGGGGAGTTGTCATAGCAAAAGCTTCACCGGCATCCTTCCTTCGAATGAGTTCGGTTCCCGTCACAATGTTTCCCCATTGATCAGATCCGCCCAGCTGCAGTTTTACGCCTTTGGTTTTCCATAAATGATAGAAATCATAACCCTGCACGAGTTGATAAGAGAATTCGGTGAATGAGAGCCCGGACTCCAGGCGAGATTTTACTGAGTCTTTGGACATCATATAATTCACCGTGATATGCTTACCGACATCCCGGATAAAATCAAGAAAGCCGAAGGATTTAAACCAATCAAAATTGTTGACAACCTCTGCGGCATTGTTGCCGGAAAAATCAAGAAACTTTTCAAGCTGCTTTTTGACGCAGCTTAGGTTATGGTTTAGCGTCTCTTCGTCCAATAGATTTCGCTCCTGCGATTTTCCCGAAGGGTCACCCACCATTCCCGTGGCTCCACCCACAAGTGCAATTGGCTTGTGCCTCGATCGTTGAAAATGGACAAGCGTCATGATCTGAACAAGGTTGCCTATGTGAAGAGAATCTGCCGTTGGGTCAAAACCAATATAAGCAGACGTCATACCCTTGTTTAGCTCTTCTTGAGTGCCTGGCATTATATCGTGGACCATTCCACGCCATTTCAGTTCTTCTACGAAATCTTTCATTTCCATTGGATCGGTAAGGCTGCAAAAATAGGAGTATGCTTCAATAAAGATCGTGAACCTGACAATCTTATTTCTTTATTCTTTAAATTGGTATCAAACCTTAATCACTTAAATGCATCTGCATTAGAATTGCCAACCCGATTCCCTCTATGTACATCCCCATTGCTGAATTTGATAAGTCACTTCTCAACACTACTGAAGCATACATTCATCGTGCTGCGCAGTTTCCCGCAATGGTTGGTAAGAATTACCTTCCGGATGAGCCCGATGATAGTAACGCTAACCTGGCATTTGATCCAAAAAAATCAAGTATTGTAGGAAGACAAATTGATATATCAACAAGCTTTTCCCTAAACTTAAATATTCCTGATTGGCAATTTGAGATTGATTCAGGAGAGGAAGCACAATCCATATGCAAACTAGCCGGTAAACTAAAAGATGAGATTTATGATTGGTTGAAGAATGAACTGAGGGGTTTAGGGTTGGATGACAATCAGTTAAAATACATTGATCATTATGATGTTCCTGAGCACGAAGTGGATATGGGACAGCCATTCCAGGAACTGAACCTTGACCTGGTAACGACATGGTTGAATATGCGATCGAACGCGAATGTGCTCATGGGAGATTTAAATGAAATTGTCGGAATCTCTTCCGATATTCGAATATGGCCGCATCATTTCGACACAGGCACCTATTACGAGTTGGGTGAGAAAAAGGCGATTGGGGCAGGATGGGCAATAGCTGATTCTCTCTGCGATAACCCTTACCTGTATATCTATGGATGGGATGGAAATGCTGATCTGGATTATTCAGCAATACCTGAGCTTGAAATAGGAAAATGGATCGTTAGCGAGAATTGGCAAGGAGGTGTAATAGAATCTGTTGAATTAAGTTCTTCCAGCGATCAATACAGCGAGGTTAAACACTTCATGCAAACGGTTGTTGAATTTTACAAAAATCAGCTCAGTTAACTTTTATTAAGTATGAGAATCGTCTTTTACAAGTTTTTAATTGTTGCCTTAGCTCTGGAAGTCTTTTTTTGGTTCTTCTGGCAGCCCGGTTTATGGTCTTTGATTCTAGTAGCACCGATTGCCCTGATGGGCTTGAACGACGTGCTCAACAAGCGTCAAGCCATTCGAAGAAATTTCCCTATCCTCGGAAACCTCAGGTACATCTTTGAAAAGATTCGACCAGAGATTATGCAGTATTTCGTGGAAACGGATACGGAAGGCAGACCATTGAATCGAATCTACCGATCGTTGGTGTATAGAAGAGCTAAAAAGGTGAATGACACTACACCTTTTGGTACACAAGAAGTGGTTTACCAGGCAGGTTATGAGTGGATGGCACATTCAATGTATGCCATCAATCACAAGGATCTTGATCACAACCAACGTGTAACAGTAGGGGGACCTGATTGTAAACAACCATACGAAGCAGCACTCTTCAATATATCCGCAATGAGCTATGGCTCTCTAAGCAAGAATGCGGTGTTGGCCTTAAACAGGGGAGCAAAAGAAGGGTGCTTCTATCATAACACCGGAGAAGGGGCAATTAGCCCTTTTCATCTTGAACATGGAGGTGACCTGGTCTGGCAAATAGGGACTGGTTATTTTGGCTGCAGGGATGAGTATGGGCGTTTTAGCGATGAAAACTTTTCCAAAAAAGCAGTACTTGAAAGTGTCAAGATGATTGAGGTTAAGCTTTCTCAAGGAGCAAAACCGGGTCACGGAGGAATTTTACCCGCTTCAAAAAACACACCCGAGATCGCAGAAATCAGGGGAGTCCAACCACACACGATGGTTTTTTCTCCACCCGTTCACTCTGCTTTTGATAGCGAACTTGGGCTACTACAATTTGTGAAGAAATTACGTGATCTCTCCGGAGGAAAGCCTGTAGGTTTTAAGCTTTGCGTTGGATCCAAAGAGGAGTTTGTTCGGGTTTGTGAAGCAATGCTAGAGACGGGAATCAAACCAGATTTTATTACAGTAGATGGGGGTGAAGGCGGAACAGGAGCAGCTCCGGTAGAGT
>JANQST010000244.1 GCA_028279155.1 Cyclobacteriaceae bacterium | reverse complement strand
CTGAGATTGGAGTTGGAAGCACAACAATTACAGTTACAGCAAGCGATGGAAGAGACGGTCAGGCGGCAGATCATTTCCAGGTTGAGGTTGTGACTCTTCCAAATATTTCGCCACTAGTAGCAAATCCAATTTCTGATATGGAATTAAGTGAGGGGTTTACAACTACTACTTTAGATATCAGTGATGTTTTTGAAGATGTAGACGCGGACCCCTTAAATTATGTTTGTTCATCATCAGATGAATCTATCGCTCTCGTTCAAGTATCAGAAGATGAATTAACTATCACAGAGGTAGGCCTTGGAAGTGCAATCATATCCATTGTAACAAATGACGGTCGTGGTGGAGAAGCGATGGATGAGTTTCTTATCCAGGTTTTAGCAACGCCTAACAATGAACCCGTTGTTGTAACACCCTTAACGGATATGGAGCTGGAGGAAGGTTTCAATTCTACTACTTTGGACATTACTGGAGTATTTGATGATCCGGATCAAGATGACCTTGTATATACTGTTTCATCCACGAATGAATCTGTGATTGAAGTAACTATAGTAGGTGGTGAGCTCACTATAAATGAAATTGGAGTTGGAAATGCAGTGGTTACTCTGACGTCCTATGACGGAAATAATGGGCTAGCCTCAGATCATTTTAATGTGAATGTACTTGGTACTGTGTTGGGTGGTTTAGTCAATCCAGAATTCGAATTGCAGGTGTACCCAAATCCAACAACCAATATGGTTAAAATAGAAACTGGTAACGAAATGATAGAAGTTGTGAAAGTATTGGACCTATCGGGTCATCTACTCGATACTTATTTAAACGCTGAGAATATAAATATGGCGCAATATGAAAATGGAACTTATATGCTATATATAGTTACTTCCGAAAATCAATACTTCACACGAATAATAAAACGATGATATTTATGAATCAGCTATGAAAAAAGGCCATGCGTCTCTGCATGACCTTTAACCTTTTTAGTTAGTATTTTTAATCAAGCTTTAAATGGTGAATATGCTCATCAATTAGGTCTATTCTTCGAGTGATGGTAATAACATATTTTGATAACTCTTTTTCCAACTTCTCAATCTCTTTATAGTACTTTGATTCTTTGTTTTTGTAATTCTCCTCAATTTCTTTAAATCCCTCACATTCTATTTGAAGAAATTCTTTAAAGCTTTTTGTTGTATAGTCCGCTTCAACGGTAACAATATCTTTCAAAGTGGCTTCTGCTTCTTTGTCATTGCTGTTGGCATATTTCCTACTCACAATTCCATATAAGAGTGTATCGTAGTGATGGATTTTGTCTAGTAATTCTGTAGTGTTTGTTCGATATACGTCAGCTGTACAATAGTATCTTAACCCCGTATATTTTTGTAATGCCTCAGCCTGCTTATCCCATTTAATGGTCAATTCATCAACTATCTTGACAATGTCTTCGTCTTGTGCAAATGAGCACAGAGATACGGTGAAAAGTAAAGTAAACGCTAGGTGTCTCATCGGTGTATTTTTGAATAAAAGTATCTTAAAATATTTCAAAAATCACTAAAAATCGATGATCATCAGGTTTGATTGGATTAAACCACTTCAATTCTTGTCATAAATAAAGTTTAGCTGTAAGGTATTTGCATTGCAACTTTGTAATACTAGTACTAACCTTTTCACCAGATGGCACAACGATTATTCTCAGGGTTTTTTGTGTTCTGCATAAATTTTTGTTTCGCACAAACCATGGAGTTGTCTGGAAAAGTAATGGACGATGATGGATCACCTCTGCCATTTGCAAATGTCTACCTCGAAAATACATCCATAGGAACCTATAGTGATATCAATGGGGAGTATGTTGTCTCCATCAATGCTGAGGGTACGTATCGGCTAATATGCTCCATTGTAGGATTTAAATCTGCAGCAGAAATCGTTAAAGTCACTGAAGGTAGTCAGTCACAGGTTAAGAATTTTAAACTCAAGGTTGACGTTCAAACACTAGAAACAATAGTTGTTGGAGGAAAACGAGACAAGCAATGGAAAAGACACTTTTTGCAGTTTAAAAAGCATTTTCTAGGCACTGACGAATATAATTTCCATTCAAAATGCACAATTGCAAACCCATATGAGCTGGAGTTTGAAGAAATATCTGGCAATCTCTTAGCAAAAGCGAATAAGCCTTTGATTATTAAGAATCCTTCATTGGGGTATGAAATCAAATATGAACTTTCGAATTTCTTGTTAAATAGAATAAGTGGTTCAGTAACCTATGAGGGGCATATCTTTTTCGAAGAGATGAACCCCCCAAGTCTTGAAAAGGCCAACATGTGGGAAGAAAACAGGAGGAAGTCTTACCTGGGTTCCAAAATGCATTTCTTGAGAGCCCTGACTTCTGACAAATTGGATGAAGAAGGATTTGAGCTCTATAATGAACGTATTCCCTTCGAACAATTAAGATTGGAACAATCGAGCAATAAGAGGCAAACCCAGGCTCAATCTATCATCAAGAGAAAGGACAACACGACTTCATTATTGTATTTTCCTGGATTCATGCGAGTAGAATATAGAAACAAGAAACGGGAAGTTTATGATAATAAGCTTCGTCACAGTATAAATGAAACGTCTTGGTTAAAGCTTCAGATCCAAAATTCTTCTCTAGACCATCAAGGTTTTTTACTCAGACCTATGGAGGTTTGGTTCTATGAAGCAATGGGCATTGAGGGTATTTCCAGGCAGCTTCCAACAAATTATGATCCTGGAAAAGAAATCATACCGATCGACACGAAACAGGTATTTTACAATAATTTGGATCGATACGATAGTATCTATCAAAAAGAATATGTGGTTTTGGATTTCGGTCAAGATGTTGAACTTATCCCTGGGGGAAGCCTTGAATTTGATGCATATCTATTTTTTGGAAAATTTTTTCAACCAGGCTCAAATAGCAAAGTCTTGCATGTTGAGCTAGTTGGGCCTGATTGTGAGTTGATAAGCAAAGCCAAAGTCGATATTTCAAATGGTCAAGTAAAGTCTGGATTGATGATTCCAAATACCTTGTATTCAGGTATTTATGAAATAAGAGCATATACTCAATGGATGAAAAACTATGGTTCAGAATCATTCTTTTCCCAAAAACTTAACCTAACAAGTGACTCTCGCAAGTTGGAGGCAAGTAGGTTAATATTCCGCCCGGAGTATGAACGGATTTTCAATGACACTAAAAGTACAATAAAGGCTCTGACTATTGATGAGACTAATAAAGGCGTTTCTGCTTATATCAGAATCTTTAATGAAAGGGATGAATTGATTCTTGATTTTAATACTGATTCACAAGGGGATTACTTGATAGAAAACTTTAAACCTAAAAACGAGTCATACTATGCACTTATAAATGGTTCCGAAAGAAAATGGCAACTTCCTGATGT
>JANQST010000241.1 GCA_028279155.1 Cyclobacteriaceae bacterium | reverse complement strand
CGTGCTTGACTCACATCACTAGATTGGAAGACAACAACATAGTAGTACCCTCTTGCACTTGAATATCCAACGATGGTATCATGAAAACCTTGCTGGAAGAGATCATCACTAAAATCTTCAGCATGTTGGAATTCGCTGAAGGCTCCTCCGATCACAAAGTTTCCTGCAGGGAGCTCTAATAAATGATTTCCACGTCTCACTACAACATGATCAGTAGAAGTAGCAAGATCCTCATTGGTTCTGAAATCTTGTGTTAAAGTTGGGTCTCCTTTGGCTACTTCAGTTTGTTCTTCAGGAGTCAGTTCTGGGTTGCTTGAAATGGTTTCTGCCTGTTGTTCATTCATAACTCGATCCCATTTTATTACAGTCTCGGTTGTCCCATCAGGATTGGTTCGCTCATATTTCACCCCAATCTCTTTAGATCCATCTGATAATTCTCTTTCGAGATGTCCATCTGGAGCTACTGTCATCGCTGTAGCATCTGTTGCAGGAACCCAACTCAATACCACATCTGTTCCACCGGCAGTATTAGGTTTTTCAAGTCTGATTCCAACCTCTTTTTCTCCAAACTGATTAGTCCTTTCAAGTTGACCTTCTTCTTCCTGGTGATCCCATTCTTCGGCAGTATCTTCAGCAGTTTCAGTACCTGTTTCGGGAGTAGTATCAGTTAGTGGAGGATTGTTAGTGCTTGTTCCTACAATTCCCAAAGCATCTGGATCTTCTTGCGTTTGCCTGCTATTTTGGAGTGCCGCTATTTGTCTTTGCCTTTCTAATTCAGCTTGTTTTGCTCTCTCTTCAGCTGAATGCCTATGACTTTTAATAAAAGAAGAAACATGCTCTGCGTGATCTTTTTTAGTTCCTAAGTGATATCCAATGTTAATTTCAAATGTAGGTCCAAGCTCAGAGGATATATTCGAATTCCCTAGCTCATAAGCAAATCCAATACCTATTTTTTCTTTAACCTTAGCTCCTGCGAGTCCGATTATTCCAGCATCTTGTCTGTATGAGGCCCCCGCCCAAACAATGTGTTTAATGTGAGCGATTACTGTTCCTTCAAACTGATGAGGTACGACATTACTATATCTATAAATTAAATGTGGCTCAATAGCGAAATCATTGTTGATGTGTCCCCTGTAATTCGTTTTAAATAGAATGTTATCAAGGGGAGTGATCTTGATTGGTGCAAAATTGGATTGAGTTACAACATCATATGTGAATAGATTGGGAATGGAGAAACCCAAATTGAAATGACCAAAATGATAGGTCATTCCAAAATCTCCTATCAAAAATGAGTTTTGATCCAGAAAATCTGCAAATGCCGGATCGTCCGGAGAATCAAACTCTGATATGTTGACAGAGTTAACTCCTCCTCCAATAGAAAGGCCGAACCTTAAAAAGTGGGTTCTATCGATATTGACAAGATACCCAGCTGATATTTTTCCGGCGGATGTAGAAAGAAGACCTTGAGTTACATTAAATGCAGAAGCGCCGAAGGCTATTCCGCCCTGCAATGGAACGTGAAAACTTGCGTGAGTAGTTTGTGGAGCACCTTGAATATTCGTCCATTGCTGTCTGTACATGACGAATAATACGGTGTGTCCTTCTACACCCGCATAGGCGGGATTGTACACATAAGGATTCATGAAAAACTGGTTGTAGACCTGGGGTTGCTGTGCGGTTGAGAGATAGGGAATGAGCAACAATAAGAGGGTAATAATCAGGCCTCTTGAGTTTAAGAGTAGGCTGGTTCGAGTGGGTATTGATCGTATCAATTGCTACAATTTACTTATGTAATAACTCAAAATTGAAGTGAAAATTATTAAAAAAAACCCATTTGGCCGCACCCGTAACAAACCCTTAGATGAATCCCAGTAAATAGAGGATGTAAAATGACATTAACAATTTAATTTTGACAAGGATAATATCGCTAAGGATGTTTTCGTAATATTACACACGTATTCACTGCATAATTGATGAAAAAGATAGTATTTGCGCTCTTCTTCTTAGTTTCTCTTACATCTCATGCACAATATTGGTTTGGGCCCAAGATTGGAATAAACTATGTGGATCCTATCTATCAGGATAAGTCATTTGAGCGTGACTTTTATGATGTGGAAAACGATTTTGATATTCAAGCCGGGCTTGCGTTGAATTACACTGCCACTGACCTCTATTCCGTTTATACTGAAATCATCTTCGAGCGGATGAACAGAAACCTTGTTAATAAAACAGACAATCCAATAACTTCAATAAGCAATACAACAAACAAGTTCCTTACCATTCCAGTAATGCTTAGAGTAAGCCTTGGACGTTTGCCTTTCCATTATTATGTAAATGGAGGCCCAAAGATCAGCTATTGGTTGGCGAGCAAAGGCAATTTGGTTCTTTCATCATTTGAAGAAAATATAGATCCGGATACAAACGAGGTAATTCCACTGACATATCGAGTTACTTTCAAAGAGAAAAAAGCAAATGGAGAGGATATACTATTTGTTGAAAATCCAAATAGGCTGCAGTTTGGATTAACCGCTGGTGCCGGTGCCTTTTTTGACCTTGCCACAGGAGCTCGACTAATGGTCGACTTTAGGTACACATTCGGTCATTCTAACCTAGGCTTTGATAGTGTCGCTGATTCTTTTGATTTCCCTGAAGATGAATATGTAGAAAGTTTCGAATACACAATGAACACAATATCAGTCTCAATAGGCTATCTGTTTGGCTATAATGCCGAGTTCAAAAGAAAGGGACGAAGCACGAATAAAGAAAGTAACTAAAAGAAGAATTTTTAGTACTATTCTAATATTTGATCTAATCTAGAGTTATTAGCCCTTCCTTTCAATTAGATTTTTGCAAGTATTACCTAATTTAGTCTATCGCCTAAAAACTTAAAACCTGCTATTGTGATACAAGCTTTTTTGAAATTTCTTGGTGGTGAGGATGGAGAAGAGAAGGAAATGACCCTATTGCTGGGGAAAGGCTTTTTTATGGGTATCCTTATAGCAACTTATGACATTGGAGGAACTACTCTCTTTGTAAATGTCATGGGTGAAGAATGGCTCGACTTTGCCTTCTTTATGGCGGGTGCTGCAGGAATTGTGTCCACAGTTCTATTTGTAATGCTCCAAAAAAGGATCAATTTTTCCACTTTAGTCCTATCAACAACATTTATCATTCTGCTTTTTGTAGGTGGTATTCGCTTGGCATTTGAATTCATAAGCTACGACCCAACCCTGAAAGGGGAATTTCAAATACTCCCATTTGCTCTATTTATCATGATTGGTCCTGTTAATACAATCGTTCTATTAGGCTTTTGGGGAATTTTTGGTAGAATATTCGATTTGAGACAATCAAAGAGGATTATTGGTGGTATCGATACAGGGGCACTCATGGCGACAATGATTGCATTTTTTAGTATTCCATTGTTAACCAGAACAATCATCAATAATACCTATGACCTCCTGTTTGTATCAGGAATTGCTGCAATAGGTGTTTTTGTCTTTACGCTATTGCTCACACTTAACTTTAATATTGATAAAGCAACCAAAGCAACCAGTGGAGAAGAAGTAAAGAAAATCAGCTTTACGGAACTAATAAAGGATAAATACTTAAGGTTGCTCTCTGTATTCCTTATTTTTTCAATGGGAGCAGCAGTTTTCGTGGATTATACCTTCCTGACAGCCACGGAGATAATGTATACCGATGAGACAGAATTGTCAGATTTCCTCTCATTTTTCTCTGGGACAGTAATCATCATGTCGTTTTTGATTCAAAGTTTCTTGAATGATATGATCATTGGAAGATTTGGACTGAAAATAGCCCTGATGACCATGCCTTTTATATTGGCATTGTTCACATTGGGAGCAATTATTACCGGACATATATTTGAATATGAAGTCAAAACGGATGAATTTATCTTGTTCTTCGTATTGATTGCTGTAGGTAAGGCGTTTACTGCCTCACTTAAAGATGCATTGGAAAATCCTGCCTTTAAACTATTCTTTCTGCCATTAGATATTAAGATCAGGTTTGATATTCAGACTAGAATTGAGGGTGTAGTAAATGAAGTGGCTGTTTTCTTTGCTGGTGCGGCCCAGATGGGACTTGGTCTACTGGTTTTCTTTAAATTGATTCACTACTCTTACTTCATTCTATTGCTGGCTGGGGGTGTTGTGTACCTTGCTGCCAAGCTTTTTGAAGAATATAAAAAGACACTTAAGGAGACCCTTGAGGCCCAGAAACAAAGCCTTCATGGTGAGGGGAAAAGGAATGAGAATAACACCATTAACATACTGAAACATGAGGTTCGGGAGAAGGACCCTACGAAGGTCATAAATGCTCTGAAACTCTTCGAGAAATTAGAACCGATTGAATTCGAATTCGCACTACTGGATCTCTTGAACGCTCGTCAACCTGAATTAAGGATTTACGCTTATCAAAAGCTTGGAGATCGATTGTGTTGGGAGGCCTTAGAGATCATTGAAAAAGACATTCGATCAGAAGGGAATGAGGATGTGTTGGTGCACGCCAACAAAACGCTTGATACCTTAAAAGAAGCAGAAGCATTCAACCTGACAGATGTTTCTATTAAGAATCTTGTTAGGTCAACTGAAGCAACTGATCGAGTTAAAGGAGCACGAATGCTTGTTAAAGCTTCAGAAGATCGTCATGTAGCTTATATTATTGAGCTACTAAGAGATATCAACCCAGAGGTTCGTTCCGCTGCAATGATTACAGCCGGAAAGGTTAGGAGACCTGAATTATGGCCAATTCTGATTGAAAATTTGCATTTGGCAACTTATGGTAACGTAGCAATGTCCGCCTTGAAAGCAGCAGGTGAAAGCGCGTTCCACACCATAGATACAGCTTTTTATAAAACCGGCCAGTATCATTCAACAATGATTCGAATCATTCAGATTCTTGGCAGAATTGGTGGAAGAGGTGCTACAGAGTTATTATGGAAGAAAATCGATTTTCCAGATCGAAAAATTGTATCTCAACTTCTACTCTCATTAAGCTACATCGGTTTTGTTGCTCGGGATTTTCAGGCTGCAAGAATCAAAATAGCTGTCGAATCTGAAATAGGGGATATTGCCTGGAACATTAAGTCTTCACTTGATATTCCAAATGAGGACAAGATTGATTTGGGCATCCGTGATTCCATGCTTGAGGAAGACAAGAAAAACTATGAGAATATTTTCATGCTTCTGGGGATGATCTATGACCCTCAAAGCGTTTTGCTAACCAAAGAAAACATTCTTGAGGGGACAACAGAAAGTATCACTTTCGCTGTAGAGATGATGGATATTTTTGTGGAAGAAGAAATTAAGCCTAAACTCATTCCAATTATGGATGAATTAAAAATTGGAGAACGGCTAACAAAACTTCAAAATTATTATCCTCCGGAAGAATTTGAATCTTATCAAGATCTTTTGCTCCAAATCATAAATCGAGATTACAATAGGATCAATAGGTATACGAAGGCTTTGGCGATGTTTAGAATTAGTCAGCTAAGTGACTCGGTAACCTCAGACATGATTGCCAACCTGTTCAATCCGGATCCATTGCTCCTGCAAACTGCAGCATATGTAATATACAAACTTGATAAGACTGCTTATCATGAACACACTAAGCGTCTGAAACCGACTACCAAAAAGGAACTTGATAAGGCGATCCTTCCACCTGTTTTTAGAGGAGAAGATGAAGAATATCACCAAAAACTATTATTGATCGAACGTGTGATCCTCTTGAAGGAGATAGAACTATTCAGATCTATTCCTGGAGAACTCATTACTTATCTGGCTGAGTGTTTTGAAGAGATCAAAGTTAAATTAGGTACTACTCTTTTAAGTGAAGGGGATAGCGGAATGGAGCCGATGTATATTGTTTTGGAAGGCGATGTAGACATATACAATGGAGATAAAAAAGTTGGAGAGGTAGGTAAGAATGGAATTTTTGGTGAGAAAAATTTGGTAGAATCTGATAAGCTTGGTTTTACAGCATTGACAAGAAACGAATGTACGCTTCTTCTAATAAGAAAAGAGGAATTACTCAATTTGATGTCAAAACATATTGAATTGATCAATTGCTGGTTGGATATTTTAAATGAAGAGGTACGAGAAGATGATAAAGCAGAGATTGTTGATGCACTATTTGGATAACAATAAATGAAAAGGCATTTTTTAAATAGTATAAAATTCAGTTATTTCACTGCGAAATCACTGCCAAACTCATACATGAATGAGTGAAAATAGAACAATAGCATTACTCTATTCCGAAAAGGATGACCAACCAATAGAAGGTGCGGCAAAGGGATGGGTTAGTAATTTTCATAAATTTCTAACCACACTCATGTACCAAATAACTCGGGAAAACCCTGAGATAAGACTTGTTTCTGATAGTTCATTCGATCCAAAAAATTTGGATGATTGTGCAGCAGTTATTTCAGTGATTTCTCAAAACCTGATGGCCAATCAGGGTATTGCGAGTGCAATCAATGCGCATGGAAAATCCTTAAAGGATCAGGGTACTTTGCTGGCAGATGGTATTTCGAGGGTATTTAAAGTCCTTAAATATCCGTATGATGCAGACGAACATCTTCCTGAATTAGAAGACCTTCTCACCTATGATTTTTACCTGGTGGATCCGCTTACTGGCGACCCTCAGGAATTTACAAGGTTTTTTGGCAATGACGCTGAAAGAAGCTATTGGATGAAATTGGTTGATATGGCCTATGATATCAATCATGTTTTACATGCAAGATCCGGCGAGGAGGATAGCAGTTATGAGACCATTCCAAGAGAGAAAACTGTTTACTTGGCAAGCACGGGAGTTGACATGGTTATCCAAAGAGACATTATCAAACGAGAATTGATCAGACATGGGTACAAAGTGCTTCCGGATCATTCTTTACCAAAAGAAGCCAAATCACTAGATCGAATGATTCGAGATGACCTGGATCGTTGCAGGCTGTCCATTCATCTTGTTGGTGAGGACTATGGGTATAAGCCACGAGGTTCGGAGCTTTCAGTGGTTGACATCCAAAATAGGGTTGCCTCAGATCATACCTATCAAATGGTAGAAAAGAACAAGGACCTCAAGGAAGACGAAAAACAGCCTTTCAGCAGATTGGTTTGGGTTTCACCTGATTTTACAGTAGCAATTATTGAATTCCACTGTATGACATCTGCAACCGCATCATTGCGCAAACGCTGGCACCATGTTGCTCC
>JANQST010000226.1 GCA_028279155.1 Cyclobacteriaceae bacterium | reverse complement strand
TTAAAAACCAGCGCGTCCAGCCTTCGTCCATGTTTGCTGACCAACTCTTGTACAGTCCAACCTTTGGTTTGGATAATTCAATCTTATCTCCCGGATCGTTCCTCAAACCACTAAAGTCCAAACCATGATCTTCTGCTAGCTGACTAATATTATCCGGTGTTCCCTCAATGATAAAATCACCTGCCCGCAAATCATCTGAAGCTGCAGTCGACCGGTAAACCTTGACTCCCTCACCCAGCAACTGATTTACTGCTTTATAGCTGTGGTTCGATCTTGCTGATAAGGAATACCCGTAAGTTGCTCTTGAAACTTTGCCTGCTGCATAGGAAGTACGCCCGGTAATCTCTTCTGTTTTAGCGCTAAACTCCTCTTTAATTTTGTCCACCTTCAATCCCATTTGGTAAGGCAACGTCCAGCCTGCCAGGTCGTACGGAGGAACCGGTGGACCACCAGGATAGGCTCGTTTGTCCGGGTATTTCTGCTCTTCCATCATATCAACCAGGTAGGGTCTGAATGCCTGGGCACCATAAGCGATATAGGATCCGGCTTTATAACTCTTGCCTCCGGCTTTGAAATCACTCGTTGCCTGATGCATGGCAATACCACCTTGCCGTAAAATGTTCACAAGGTTTGTGGCCTCATTGAAGTCATGTTGTTCACGAGGAATAACATAAGCATAAAAATCTTCCAAAATGTTGGCCTCAATAGCATCTCTTCCCATTGAGTAGATGTTGTAGAGGTATTCTTCTTTCCTGTCCGCAGCAAAGTCCAGGACAGCCATGGAAGCTGTTAGCGTATAATCTATTGCATCTCTAAACTTTGATTCTCCGCCTTTCCAGGGATATGGATAAAAAATCTTGGTTCCATTGCTTGGCACTCGTCCTCTTCCCCTGCCTAACTCTTTTGGTAAAGAATCCGGAGGGTACATACGGGGTGTGGGCGTGGAATGTCCGGTTTCTGTAAGAATACCCACCATGTTGTGATAATAAGGTACGGTACGCATTCCACCGTTCCACCACATGCTAAAGGTAAGGTTTGCAATAACCCCCGGCATTTTTTTCATTGCAAATCGATTCGCCATTGCTGTTCCGATCAGATTGGTGGCAGTGGTAGCTCCCGGATGAATATTAGGATTTACAGGATCGGAAAAAGGTGGGAGGAAAATCCGGGCCCAGGCTGGTGACGTCTGGTGATGGTTGTAAACGATTTGTGGGTACCACACATTGTAGAGCTGCTCGTTAACATGGTAGCTCTCCGGCATGTTATTCATGAACCAGTCCCGGTTGTTGTCATGGCCTACATAGTGATGGTAGAGAATCGGTGGGCCGGTAGTTTCAAATGGGGTTCCCAAATTTTTCTTGTACCAGTCCACGACAATCTCCAGACCGTCGGGATTCATGACAGGCATTAATAGCATGATGACATTTTCACGGATGTTCTTCATTTCATCCGTTTCTTCGGTCGCCACCTTGTAAGCAAGTTCAGGTAGCATCTGTGCCGGAGCTCGTTCTGTGGCATGCAGTCCACCATCGATCCATATGATTGCCTTTCCTTCTTTGGAATTTTGAACCGCGGTGGCTTCATCGATTTTTGCCAGCGCAAGGTCTTTGCTGATCTTGCGGTACTTATCAAGGTTCGCAATGTTGTCCTCACTGGATATCATGAGTAACAGCATCGGTTTTCCAAGCACCGATTTCCCGATCTCAGTCAACACGACCCGATCCGAGGCATCCGCCAGCTGATTGTAATACTCTTTCAGCTGGGTATAATCTGCCAGTTTGTAATCCGCACCAGGTTCGAAACCGAATACATCAGCTGGTTTAGGTACTTGGGCAAGAAGAGTGATTGGTAATAGAAGCAATAAGAGGGCTCTCATAGGTATTAATTTGGATGGTTGTGACATAAAGATAAGTGGATGTGAATTATGAAACGCCATTCATCAATTAACATCTGCTAATTCACCATTCATTCAAAAAACTGTAACCTCAAGACAGAATACTACATCACTTAAATGTACATTCACTAATTCTAATCATCACTGCTGATCGATAAATCAAATAAAAATTGACTTAATAAGTGTTCGAACTACAAAAGATGTCAGAACTGTATCACCCAATCAAATCATTATGAAGAATTCTTTTCTTATAGCTTTGTTTCTTTCTTATGGACTCGCGTTTTCCCAGGAGGCAAAGTTCAATCACATTTTAATTACAAATGATGACGGAATTGAAAATGTCGAGCGATTGCTTGCATTGGCAAAAAGTGTCAAACAAGTTTCCAGACGTGTTTCTATTGTAGTATCTGCTTTCGACCGTTCCGGAACTTCCAACTACACCACGTTTGGAAAATACCAATCAACACTCGAAGTGACTTGTGAATACGTTGACGAAGAAAACAATATCGCAATTTTCACAATGCCGGGAAATCCAGCAGATTGTGTCCTTATAGGGTTGAATGGTTTGTTTTTGGATGACCAGCCGGATTTAGTTTTATCAGGCATCAATGGCGGGACAAACATAGGCGCTGGATGGTTTGGCTCAGGAACCATTGGGGCAGTTCGAATGGCTGCTTATCTAGGGGTGCCCGGAATCGCCTTATCCGGGTTCGATGACGATGATGAGCGTTCGTATTCAGTTTTGCCAAATTGGATCACAAAACTGATCTCAACGAAATTAGTTGAAGAAATAAGTTCTGGTGACTACTGGACAATTGGGTTCCCTGAGATTTCCCTCGAAAATGTGAAAGGTGTTGTAGTAGCAGAACGTAGAGTAGCTTTTGCCAAGCCAGAACAGTTAGTGTTTGAAAAAATAGATGGTAAGGATCCTCATACACCCGATAGCAAAAGTGTTTGGTCCTTTAGAAATAATCTGTCTCCCCAGGAAGATTCCGACAACAAGTATGATGACACTCAACTTGAAGCAGGCTACATTGTTATAACCCCAATGACGATTGATGAGAATAGCTCATCGTCATTCAACTCGCTTGTATCAAAAAAGAGGTTGATTCCTGAGTTTACTTTAAAATAATAGCTAGCACGCGTTACAAATGCGCACTAGCTGGGGATAACTTGTTGTCAATTAGGAACGACGAATTATGAATTAAAAATTGGGCTTGGTCTTGATGGGATTGTCATCTCGATATAAACTAGCCAGTTGCACCCCAAAACAAAAGCTTACTTCTATTCCAAACATTCAGATAATGCTTGATTTAGTTCTTTGTTTCTAATTTTCAATTCTAAGTTTTCATTGAGAAGATTTTTATTTTGTTGGCCTAGCTTCTCATCAAGTGCAAAATAATTATCTAAGGTCTCTTCATGATCTTTGATTTCAACTCCCCATCTCATAAGCGCGACTACTATTGAACAACCAAAAAAAACTGCAATCACTCTTTTCAATCGTACTTCCAGATCTTCATTCATAATTCGCTCAAGAGCAAAAAGCACAATTAGAGAAAATCCAATAAATGACTGGTAGTAAGGATCATACCACTCATAGAATGCCAGTGCAACAACAAGAAGTGCTTTTATATAATCAATAGTCCTCTTTCCAGGTCTTGCTATAAATCTCAATAGATAAAAACCAGCTGCAAAAGCAATTAGCATTTCAGGTAGGTATCCTGGCCCATTGATTAAGGTTCTAAGGGCCATAAAGGATAATATCCAAAGCACAGAAAAGATGACAATTGGAAATACAAATTTCTTATGAGGATTCTTGAATAAGAATATGTAGACTATTATTCCCGCAAGACCAATTGGAGGTACGCTTGATAAAACATCTAATGTTAACATGAATTGAAGATAGATTTAACACACCCCAAAAACAAAAAAGCCCACCGTAACGGTGGGCTTTTGTTTACATTTTAATTTCCCTTGGGATCGATCAGGAAAGGAGCTTCACCGTCCGTGATAATGACCCGAGAGCCAGGTGATTTAGCCAGCTCCTTGAACGCTTCTATACTTTGCCACTGAATGATCTGAGGATTGATTCCTTCCTGTAGAATCATCTGTGCATCACGGATGCCTTCTGCTTCGACTTTTCTTCGTTGCGCTTCCATCCGTTCTCGCTGCAACACAAACTCCATACGTTGCGCTTCCTGCTCAGCTTCTAATTTGTCTTCTACAGCTAGTGCTAATCCGCTGGGAAGCTGAATGGTTTTTAGCAGCACGGCTTCTATCTCAAATCCCCTGGATGATAGCAGGCTTTGCATTCGGCTTCTGATCTCTTCCTCGATCTCAGCTCGCTTTGACGTATGCATGTCTTTTGCGAAGAACCTGGAACAAACATCCGCGGACGCTGATCTAAAGACACTTCTGATCACCACTCGTTCGTAGTTCGTACCAATGTTCTCAATTATTTCAGCTGCATTTTCCTGCTTTATGTGATATAAAATGGAAATAACAGACTGCACATTCAAGCCTTCTTTAGATGGTAATTTGCTTTGAATTTCAACATTAACCGTTCGTATTGGTAGTTTAATGATGGTCGTCGTAAGCGGATTGTAAACACTGGCACCCGGCTCGATAATGTTAGGGTCCAAAACACCCATCTTACGTTTCACTCCAACTTCTCCCTGGCGAACCACGGCACAAGAGGACATAAATAATACTACCAATAAGCTTATAATCGTATATCTTAAATTTTTCATTTTTTATTCAATATTTAGATTAGAAATGTTGGTCAGGTTATTTGACTAGGTCTAATGCTAAATGCTTGAATCGAGGTATGAAGTGGTGTAGATGTAATTGACATTGAAGTCACTAATAATTTCCCTTTCTACAAAAGGGACCAAACATATTGAGACTGTAGGACTGTAATTCTTTTCCTTTTTTCCTAGCCTAACAAGTCGTTTGGCTGTATTCGAGTGGTCGCTCCGATGAAGTGCTTCCTCTGATTTTTCTGTTTTCTCCGTTTTCTCCGCACTTTCCTCTACATAAACGAAGCTACCGGCACACACCAGTGCAACGATCAGAATTCCTTGTGCTAGCTTGGAAAAAATAGACTTAATCAAGATCAGTTGGTTTTAACCTAGTTGATAGCAATAACCAGGCCGAATCAGCTATTTCGTACGATAATGGGAAGACTCAGCGTATTTACTCACCAAAAAACAAAAAAAAGCCGACCCCATCTCCAGGTATAGGTTGGAGCTACACATCATCATAGCATAACTCGATCTTCCTGGCTTTAAAGCTCACGGGTTGTGGTAGGTTGATTGGTAGAGGCCACGCACTCAATTTTCCATCCATTGTCACCTTTTCTATAGATGGCCACCCAGGAATAATTCGTAGTGCTTTCAACAGACTTGCCATCCTCCTCATATTCAAGCACCACTTCCTTTTGAACGATTGAATAGGCCAATTTACCATCTGGGGAAAACCGAATGACAGGTTCTGAGCTATCATCCCATTTTATGAATTCTACTGACGAGAAGTAGTTATTGTACCGCCGGATATTCTCTTCACGCGTCGGATAAGAAACATCGCCACGATTGACTGAAATCATATCAGCGGCCTGTGATTCTGCAAACGACACAGAATCCTTGTTAAAATGATAGCTACGTTGCAACTCCTGAATTCGTAGAATTTCCTGCCGCTCTTTTTCAAGATCCAACGCTTCTTTTCCATCATCACAAGCAGTTAGCAGTATCACGGATACCAAAATTGTGAAAGGCATAATTCTGTTGTAAAACTTCATTGGTTGTTTTTTAGGGTTAGTTGAAATCAGCAAATTTCCAATGAATCGCATTTTATGCTAAAGCACATTGAAATACTACTCATGGAACTAAGTAGTTAATGAGCATACTTACGCATTGGTCCACGGAAATGTTGGACGCAGCTTTAAGTGATAGATGAATTTCGCTAATTAGCAGCTATCCTTGAATCCGGCTGCCTGGAGAATATTTTTATCGTGGCAATTCGTTTTCCGAAAGTAGTTGTTCTTCTTAAGCTGACCAATTTGAGATATACATTGTTGTCAATCTTTTGCTCTCTTTCATCTGCTCTTAGAACGACAACATCATTACCCCCTGATTTGATCTCTACCTGGCTCGAATTCATATCCATTGCTTCGAACGTGAATTTTTTGTCACCAAGGGAAATTTGCTTTATATCACCGTTCCCAATTGAAAAAATATCTTCTTCTGTAGATTCCAGGCTTTTAACCTTGGCTGTCAATTGGTCCAATTTCAAACGCACTTTCGATGAGTCCAAAGCAACCAGCTGCTGCTGATATTGTTTGATTATTTGTTCTACATCATTCTTTTGGTCGTCAATGTCTTTGGCTTGCTTTTCAATCATAAGCAACCGCTTTTGAAAGAGATCATCCCGCTGAGTCAAATCCGTTTGACTTCTGTCGATGATAGATCCCAGGAACCTACCCTGGTTTTCGGCTAAATCGCTGTGCTTTTCCAGGTCTTCCAACTGTCCATTAATTTTTGTGCTTTGTTGCATCAATTCCCCCCTATACTCTGCTACCAGCATTTCTACTGAATCTGACACGGCAACTATTCTTGCTTGCAAGGCTGCTACCTCGTCATTGCTCTGGGTTAGTAACTTATGAGTTTCAAAATTGTCATAACCCATGTACCCCATCACAATAAAAATCATGGATGTGCCTGATGCCATCCAATTTCTATACTTTCTGTACTTCTTCTGCATGAACCCTTCTACCTTTTCTTTTACCAGGAATTCAGCAAATTTTGAATTCATTGCCTCTTCAATTTCATTAGGATCTTTCATGGTTTTTATGTTGTGGTGAATGCTCTATGAAGATCCGTTATTTGCATCTTAGATCCTATACCCACTTTTAGGTATTTTTTTGAACGATTCTAACAGAATTATGGATCATTAGTATTCCTATCCAATTCGTTATTTGAAAAATTCAATTTGGTGAATTTGATAAGAACTCATGGTACTTTTCTCAATTACGGGCAATTGTTTGTTATTCAAGGACTTGCACAGGTAAGAAAACCATAGGAAACAACCATAACCCAACATCATATCGCACGTTTGTAAAACTCATCCACAAGGCTGAGTTTAAAAGAGATATAAATGAATGCTACAAGCAAATTCTTCCCAACGTTTTGCATCGCTCTATTTTTTGCATTTTCCTGTCCTTTAATTTCAGGTGCGCAAATAAGCGATTCGACGAGTATCAATCAAGCCATTGATAATTATATTGTTGGCTGGCGTACGGGTGATGCACAACTACTTGAAGAGGCTTTCGATTTGAATGCAGGAGTAGTTATTTGGGTGGACAAAAGTGGGGAGTCAGAACAATTGAAATCCATGAAGCTGTCTGAATTAATCAATAGGGGTAAAACCCAGGAAGATTATGGTGTCGGTTACACCGTTCAAAGTTTAGAAATAATCGATTCTCAGTTAGCAATCGCCATTGTGAAAATACCAATGAAGGATAGTTACTATATAGATTGCTTAGAGCTACAAAAAATCAACAACAAGTGGAAAATCGTCCTTAAATCGTTTGTTTACTTTGCTAGGAAATAGATTGCTAGACAATCAGACTTACCTAAGCTTAGTTTTATAATTACGCTTTTGTATTACCTCCCTTTGCTCTCTCTAGGTGTAGGTTGTAGCTACACCTTACTATATAAAGTCAATCTCTAATTGACTCGACAAACCCGCGTAATTCCTGGCACTGCTGTACAAATAATCTTCCGCATTTTCGACCCAGCCAGCACGAACAGGATTTTGATGAATATACTCCACCCTGCTATCAATCATTTCATTACTTGTTAATTCAACAGCATGATTCTCATGTGTCCAAAACTGCTTCTCATTTACACGCCCGTTAAATTTAGCATGTACCGAAAAACCACATCCATCCAATCTTTTCTGCTCTCACCCACATTCTCTTCAATGTCACTCATAATTCTATTTGAGGTGAATCTTTTGAAATCTCGAAGTGTATCTATCTGTTTACGAATGACCATGTCCTAGTCAACCTCACATCAGAAGCCCCTTTGTTTCGAAACCACCAACGTCTTTCTTTCCAGTCTTTGGTATGACCAATTTTGGTTTTCCCATCAATAACAATCAGGTATAGTTGGCAATTTGGCATATGTGGATAAGGCAAGGATCATGCCACACACCCCTAATAGGTAACTTTAAGGCATATTTTAGAAATATAAAAAGAGATAGCACCTTTTGGATTTACCTTTGATACATGGCTAAAAAAGTCCCTTGGTATGTAGTTTATGATTGGAAGTCAGTACTTGGAGTAGGTCTAGTCATCATCATTGTAGCAGCCTATTTATCTATCTATGAAATCCCTGAATACATAAGAAATAGAAAGCTTAATGATTATTCAGGAGAAGTTATTGGGACATTAATATCTATAAATGAGAATGTGGGAATGAATCAAGGAAGAGAAGGAAATAAGGAATTTATTGAATCTTATGAGGTCAAGTACAAATATGTTTTGAAAGGTGTTCAATATGAGGGAGCGAACAGAATTGAATCCAGCAGAAAGAATTCTTTACAGTTGAAGAAGTTGATGGGTAAACCAGAACCAGTTTCAATCAAAGTGAAGTACGATATTGATAATCCTGAAAAGTCATTAATAGATTTGGACCTTCATCATCAAGCGGACACAATTTATGGAAATAATCTAAAAGATGACCCAAACTACTATGTTCTAACCGTTCAAATAACCGACTCAACAGAGTTAAAAAATGTTGAATTTCAAATTGGTAGAACTGAAGTTATCAGGGTGAAAGTATTAAGATTTCAACATTACCCTACCTATGTTAGAAACAAGTACAATGTTGAAGTTATAAAGGGAGATTCATTGTCAGGCATATATCATATTAGACCTTTGGATTCAGTTTTTGCTATTGAAGTATTGCAAGATTTAGGGGAAGGAAACGTATTTATTAAAACCTCATTTGATGGGGAAGTCAAGTTGTTTCCTTCTAATGGCATGACATCTATGGCAAGTAGAGAGTGGGTTATTGAGTAATTACACTGCCATTGCAAAAATCCTAACCTTCACTTCAAATAATCCTCAACATAAGCAGGTTTTTCCCTCCCATACACCTGATCAACAAGATCATTAAAAGTCTCATGAGTAACTACTTGATTCTCTTCTTGCATCTGCTTAGCAGATTCTATCAGCTCTTTGAAATCTGATTTTGTGACAATTGACAGTTCTTTTAAGAGAACCATATTCAATGCCTTATTAAAAGAATTGTCACTAGCAATCTTTGCTATCATTCCAATGATTAATGCGGTGTTTTTATCGTCCATTGTGTGGTTAGTTAGAGATGAGGGAATTAGTGAGGTTCATGAGTTACTTTTTTTGAAATCAAGAACTGTCTTCATCAGATGCAACTCATTATCCAACGCCCTTTTTTTGAAGCGAGAGGCTATTGATGCAAAACTCATGAGCAAAATAAGAGGTAGGCTAACTATTGAAAATGAATAAATCGCAACTTGCCAAGGTTGGGTTATTTTTTCAGTAGCCAGATATGCGACTCCAATGTACACTAGAAGTACTATTCCATATGTAATGAAAAGATTAATTAGCGCTGGTTTGCTATATCCTGTCTTGGCATCATGATTCCATAATTCATTTAAAATGCTGCTATTCTTAAATAAAACAACCCCTCCAATTAATTCGTTGATAGCTCTCTCATAGCTACGCCTAGCTAAATCAGCTGCATATGTTAATAGAGTGAATACTGAGAGTATGGAAATAAAAAATATTAATAGATAAGGTAGGATTATTAGCACTTTATCATTCACTGAATTTTTAGTGAGGAGTAGCAAACCTGCGAAAATTCCCAATGAGACTGGCAACACTCTAAATGCTAGTGTTCCATAAGTCATCATTTCGTTGTTGCAGGATTCTTTTTCCTTATACAATATTTCAACTAATTCCATACATGGGTAAATTGAATTAGGCTCTCCTACTAGCCACTTCTATGTAAAATTTCTGAGAGCTTCATCTCCCTCCAAACCTAACCCGTTACACCCCAAAACTAAAAACAATTGTTAGGTTGATTACTCCTTAATTGCATTGCAAAATTGAATCATAGCTATCTTATATGGATCAGATTGGAAATCATATGGAATAAAGACATTCTTCCCAGATTCTTTTTCGATTTCAATTCCAGAAGTACTAGGATGAATCATAATTATTTTCATGTAGGGCAAATTCTTATTTCCTGTCATACCTCTGAATAAGAACCGCTTATTGGTAACATATAATTCGCCAGAATCAATGGTGGTAAGCTGATCGACCGATTGAGATGCCACTCTCCCTGCACCATACCTGTAGTATACTCCTTTAGCAATCCTGACCCTTCCTGATATACCATGACCAGCTACATTCCCAGTTCTTACTTTTCTAAATTCTTTCCATTCAACAGACTCCAACAAGGCAAACAAATGCTCATCCTTTGCAAGATCAATATCACAATCAATTGGTATTATTCCATTTTTGGTAAAATCCTCAAGAAAGTTTTCAACTTTTTCGACAAATTCAGCTAGTTCTTTTTCCTTCCGTAACTTCTTCCTTTTTGTTGCCCTTCTGTCAATTATTAAAAGAATTATAAATACGGAAACAAAAGCAGTTCCGATGATTATTGATAGTGAATCAGAATCCATTGGTAAGGTGGTATTAATCCTAAGTTAACCAATTAAATCTACTATTCCATTAATTGCTATAAATAGACTTAAGTGAAGCAATTTTTTTAGAACCAACCACACCCCAAAAACAAAAAACCCACCGTGATGGTGGGCTTTTATTGTGTTGATGTAATTCTCATTTATTCAAAGAGATCATACCATTTCTCCTTAGATGCTGAATCCATATTAACAATATCATCAATTTCTATTTGAATATCACCTTTGTCATTTAGCTCTTTAAGATTATTGATTTGGTCCGCTAAATCTTTTCCCTTAAAAAGGTAGCAGATGTTGTTTTCGATGGATTTTCTTACCAAATTTTTTACTTCATCAAACTCAGATTCCGTTAATGCTGGAGCGTCTGGAGTCTGATCTTTTATCAGTCCTAGTATTACTCCACTTTCATCTCTACTTATCTCAGAAATCAGATACACCTTTTCTGGTTGCTTAGTATCCCAAGCAATTAAATTGACTAGGTACCATTTATCTGTATTCTCAAATTGAATCAAGGCACTAACTATACCGTCATACCAATCTAGTATGACCTTTTTTTCTATTCTTTTATTTATTAATTCTTTCATAATAGTTATCATTCAAATGGGCTTGGTGGACGGAAAAGACTGTTAAATCTATCAGCAACATCTTTTGTTACTGGCTTTGGAAGAATCACAGTATGATGCTTTGGATTCTTTCCAGTCTGTTTAACTTCAAATTGTTTCTCAACGTCTGACTTGTTCGCAGTCTTATGAGCCTTATCAGACTTAGATAGTTTATCCACTTGTTTGGTTGATACACCATGCGGAAATCCTGCTTCCTCAGCTTTAGCAGCATCATTTGCCAATTTCCCAACGCTTTCAGCTTTATCTCCAAATCTAATCAAAAATTTAAGTGCGCTACCGCTTAGAACAGGGACTGCTGCACCAGCAGCTGCAAATAACTTGTCTTCCGTGGTTGCTTTGCTTCCATCTATGTTCACTGCATCATCTCCCCTTGTAATTGTAGTCGCTAAAACAGTAGCATCATTAAGGTCAGATAGCTTGGCAACACCTTTGACACCTTCCTCAGCAGCTTTAGGAAGTGCATTGAAGAAATCTCGTTGTGCTTGCTCTGACCTACTTCTCTTTTGTCCACAATTTGGATCGTCAGGGTCAGTACAATCTCCGAATGGATCACTATACAATAGTGGGTTATTTAGAGCATAGTGGTATGGTGTCCAAAGCTCTTGTCCTACTTGATCCGCAAGAGGGTCAACTTGCAAAAACCTACCAATGGTATAATCATAAGTTCTTAGCTTGGTCATATCCCAGTTCAAACCAAGACTAGTAACCCGTTCAGTATTAAACGTCTTATCCCCAGTCCCCTGATTGTACAAGAACCTATTCACCGTACTAGCCGTCCTCTGATACCCATTAAACGTCAGCCCAAACGGATAGTAATCGTCCGCTTGGACCACGTTTGTCTTGCGCTGTGTCACGTTGAAATCATCGAAATAAACATGATTCGTGGTATTGCTCTCGTTGCTCAA
>JANQST010000031.1 GCA_028279155.1 Cyclobacteriaceae bacterium | reverse complement strand
ATAGAAACTCCTTTTATTCATTCCATTTCCTAACCTTAGGCCATACCAGCGTCCAGATCGCTGATACGGTGGCAACACTTAACCCTAACTATCTGGGTGAAAGCACAACAAACCAATCGTATTTCAGAGCAGGATATCAATTTGCATGGGATAAACGAGATAATCGAAATTATCCATTGAATGGAGAATGGTACACTGCGGGAATCACAAAATTCGGACTTGGTCTCAACAATGATGGAGTAGATTTCTGGACACTCAGCTTTAGTGCCGCTAAATTCAATGACCTGGGCAAAAATTTCTATCACGCCAGCAATTTGATAGGACTTATTTCCCTTCCCGATGATAGAAGCTATTTTAACTATTTCTCCATAGGCTTTTTGAAAAATTCATTGAGAGGTTATGAGCTCAGTGTGGTTGAAGGAAGTACCTATTTTATTCAAAAGAATACAATCAGAAAGAAGATCTTTTCTCATAAACAGGACATCAGTGGATTCATGCCGGTCAGGCAGTTTCAAACACTTCCAATTGGCTTATACGGAAAGGTGTTTTTTGATCAGGGCTATGCTAAAGGATTTCCAAACTACACAGGCAGTGACTTGCTGGACGATCAATATTTGTACTCTATTGGTGTTGGCCTAGATCTCATTTTGATTCACGATTCTGTGATGAGATTTGAGTTATCAAGAAATAAATTAGGTGATACAAACTTCTTTCTGAATTTCCTTTCTGCGTTTTAATCAAAGTTCTTCCACTTTTTCTTCTTCCCGTTTTTAAAGAAATACCACTGCCCTACTTCCTTTCCCGCCAACCATTCTCCCTCATAAGTCTGAACACCACCTTCATCATAATATCTCCACAGTCCTGATTCTTTTCCATCAATAAAACTTCCCGATTGATTTACGTTCCCATTCTCAAAATAGAAAATCCAATCTCCTTCTGGCAGTCCGATCTTGTAATATCCTTTTCTTTTTAGTTTGCCGTTTTCGAAATAGAACACCCAAAACCCATCGTATAATCCATCTACAAAATTGCCTTTCTTTTCAAGCATTCCATTTGTATAGTAATACCAAGACGAATCCTTCTGGATATCCTGCTCCCAGTTTTCAATGGCAATTAAATTACCATCCTCAGAAAAGAATTTCTGCAAACCATTTAAAAGGTCATTCGCATAGTTAAGATTAGCGCTGACTTCTCCACTAGGATAATAATAAATCCAGGTCCCTGATTTCTTTCCATCTTCCATAAGACCTTTTGACTTCAGTTTACCATTTGAATAGTATTCCTGAGCCATAATGGAGGAGTAAATTCCTATCAAAAGACCAAAAAACAGCAGACGCATACTATATGTAAACTTAGTTTAATATCTAATTATTGACGAAATGGCTACTTTCCACTCATGAAGGTCATCCATTTACTATTCTTCATTTTGATTGGGGCTCAATCCTTTTCACAAGATGGTAAGTTCAATTTTGGGGCCAGAAATTCTGGCCTGGGTGGCGCATCTATCACACTGGATGATCAATATAGCCTGTTCAATAATGTTGGAGGTTTAGGACGACTTGAAAATCATTACATTTTTGGCGGCTATCAAAACAGGTTTGGAATCACCGAACTTCAAATTGTTGGAGCAGGAGCTATCTATCATACAGAAATTGGAAATGCTGGTTTTGGGTTTTACAGGTTCGGAGATAATCTCTACAGTCAACAGCGTCTCCATTTAGCGATAGGTAACAAATTCCAAATAGTGAGTTTAGGGTTAGCAGCAGACGTAATCCAGTACAATGTTTCATCTGTTGGCACTAAACGAGCCATCGCTATTGAATTTGGTGGAATAGCAGAAATAACCTCACAATTATTTTTCGGCGCCCACATTTTCAATCTTAATCAAGTAGATCTTGTCAAGGAAACAGGCGAAAAGATTCCCACAGTAATGAAAGCGGGGGTTTCATATCGACCAAGTAAAGAGTTGCTTATCAATATAGAAGTGGAGAAAGATCTTGATTTTGATGAGATCATTAAGGCCGGAATCGAATATCAAGTAATTGAAAATGTTTTTGTAAGAACTGGTTTCAGCACACAACCATTCTTAAGTGCTTACGGAGCTGGATTCCACCCCAATAAACTTCACTTAGACTATTCATACTCCATTGACTCAAACCTTGGAGCCATACATGAAGTTTCACTCGCCTTCTCTTTCCAATGAAATTCGGTCTGATTATACTATTCTGTTTCATTACCCATCTTGGGATGGCTCAGAATGATGAAATTGATTTGGAAAAATTTGCTGAGCGGCTCTTCCAGGTTCAGGATGAGAATTTCTCTTATGAAGACATTTATGAGTCACTGCTACTTCTTTATTCGAACAAAATCAATCTCAATAAAACGACTCCAGATGAGCTTTCTTCTTTATACCTCTTAAGCAACAATCAAATCAACAGTTTTTTTGATCACACGGAAAGGAATGGAAAACTACTTTCAATCAACGAGCTACAAACTATCGAAAACTTTGATTTGGAAACAATAAGGTCAATTCAATCATTTGTTACGGTTCATGAATCGGTAGCTGATTCACGCCCATTTCTGCAACGTTTGCTTGCAGAGGAAAATAATTATTTTCTGCTCAGGTACACTCGCAGGCTGGAAGAACAACTCGGATATACAGATGCTTTACCACTAGATACTTTTTTAATCCGGGATGAAAATGAATTGATCATTGATACGGTCACAGTCCCTCCTGCTAGATACCGCGGATCCCCTAATAAGATTTATGGTAGATTTAGGACAAGTCACAAAGGAGATTTTAGTGTTGGTTTCACCTTTGAAAAAGATGCTGGTGAAGAATTTCATTTTAGTAATGGTCAGCGTGGATTCGATTTTTACTCCTACCATCTATTACTTGAAAATAAGTTTGGTTTTGATAAGATCATACTTGGAGATTATCAAATGCAAGTTGGTCAAGGATTGGTGTTTGGAGCTGGGTTTACCTCAGGTAAAGGGTATGAAACCGTAAATGCGGTTAAACGAAATACATTAGGATTAAGACCATATACATCAGTCTTAGAATCTGGTTTCTTCAGGGGTTTTGGACTTTCCAAATCTGTAGGTGATTTCGAAATCACTACTTTTTATTCAAAGCAACATCAGGACGGAAATATTCAGATGGGTAATTTAACGAACAATCCAATTGACCTTGACGAGGAAGAATTTGTAAGATCTATTCAAAATACTGGCTTTCATAGAACAGATCGTGAGCTCGGAATTAAGGACCAAGTGGAAGAAGAATCGATCGGTGCTTTGGTGGAGTTCAAACCAAATCGAAGGCTCACAATTGGTTTGTCTGGTCTCAATACCAACTACAGCGTTCACCTACAAAAAAGACCTAACAACTATAACCAATTTGAATTCCAAGGAGATCATAACTACATTGTCTCATCTCATGCCAGCTATTCCTGGCAAAATTTTTCCTTTTTTGCTGAAGGTGCACGCTCCAAATCCGGTGGAATAGGGACAGTTGGTGGATTTGTTGCAAGTCTGTCTCCTATCATAGATATGGCATTCTTACTTCGGCAATATGATAGAGACTTTCACTCCTTTTATGGGAATGCTTTTTCTGAGAATTCTAGAACAATCAATGAAAACGGAACATATTGGGGGATACAGATAAAACCAAGCAGCAGACATAAGATGAATATTTATTATGACAAGTTTGCTTTTCCATGGTTAAAATTTAGGGCAGAAGCTCCATCTGATGGATATGAATATCTACTTAGGTATACCTATAGTCCAAGTAGGAAGGTTTCATTGTATGCTCAAATGCGACAGCAAAGCAGACAGATCTCCGTACCAAATGAAAACATCAATACACTTCAAGAGCAGCTGAAAAAGAACTATATCTTCAATATTCACTATCAATTACAATCATGGCTTGACCTAAAAACCAAAGTTCAGAGTAGCACTGTGACCGAGGCTGATAATTTTACTAAGGGAATAGCAATTGTTCAAGATGTGAATTTCAGAATCTGGAAGCTTAAATTTCATACTCGTATGGCATTGTTTGATGCAGATAATTTTAACAACGCGCAGTACGTATATGAGAATGATGTTCTCTATGCTTTCTCTATACCAGCATATATTGGAACCGGAATTCGAAATTATGTTATGTTTCGATATGATCCTTTGAAGAACACTTCTCTTTGGATGCGATATTCGAGAACTGAATTCAAGAATGTATCAGCTAAACCTACTGTAGGATCTTCACTTGAACAAGCTCAGGGAGATACAGCTTCTGAAATCAAGATGATGATGAGGTTTAAGTTCTAAATCCTCTTATACTGATGTTAATTACTGCAAACTCAATATCATTCCCTGCATTTCGTAGTGGTTTTCAATGAGAATGGCATTTGTATGATGGATATTCAATTAACCTATCAAAAGATGTACAGGATAACTTTAAGCATATTTATAATAATCCTCATTTCTTGCTCGAAAGATGATGTAGCATTAGATAGCATTCCACCCAAAAGTGAAATTCCTTTTGAAACTGCAAGAGATTCACTTACTGAATTTTTCAAAAATCCGACTCCAACCAACCTCGTTGTTACAAATACTAATCTGATAACAATGTTGACTGAGTCATCACATCCAGGGATGGATGTGTTTATTTCCGGAGGTGAAATTGAAAGAATTGAGGTCACTGGAGGCAGCTTGGATGGCTATGTAGTCATCGATGGGGCTGATAAATACCTGATGCCGGGCTTGGCAGATATGCATACACATGTGATTCCGGGTAAGGACTTAAAATACGATCTCTTTCTTTTTCTGGCTCAAGGAGTTACAACAATACGGATCCTGTGGGGATTCGATTTCCATGTAGAAATGCGAGACAGCATTAACTCAAATCAATTGGTCGGTCCCAACGTTTATGTGGCAAGCGCTGGGTTTGATGGCACCAATTCTTCATGGCCAGGTGCCGTAAATACAACCACAACTGAAGAAATCAAAGAAAAAATAGATCAGTATAAATCAAAAGACTACGACTTCATCAAGGTCTACTCTTCCATTCAAGCCAATCAACACAAGTTTCTACTGGATTATGCCTGGCAAAACGATATTCCGCCAATTGGTCATGTACCATCAGGAGTAGACCTCTTCGATGCAATTTCTCAGGGTCAGTACTCTATCGAGCACCTCGGTCAATATAGATCCTCCTCTCACCCGGAGAGCGAACTTCTTCAACTTACGGCTTCAAGCAATGTTATGATAGGACCCACGTTGACAGTAATTAACAGGATTCGTAGTTTAACGGAGAGTTACAAGACAAGCTGGTACTGGTATGTATCTCCAGATGGTCACTCATTTTTTGAGCAAACAGAAAGTCATTTGCTTGGTTCCAATTCCATTTATCTTCAAAATCAAAGTCTTACCTATCGTATTCAGCAAGCTGGGGGCAAACTGCTATGTGGTACAGATACCGGTATTCGATACGTGCTTCCGGGAACTTCTGTCCATGAAGAACTCAAATCATACGCAGAAGCTGGAATCAGTAATTATGAAGTATTAAAAACTGCAACTCAATATCCAGGACAATTTTTAAGGGATGAGAATGCTGGTACAATTGCAGTCGGGTCCAATGCAGATTTGATTCTACTTGAAAGCAATCCTTTGACCAACATTGAAGGTACCAAGGACCTGGAAGGAGTTATAAAAAATGGTCAGTGGATGTCTTCGACAGAAATTACAAATGTTCTAGAATACATTCGAGCATTCTACGGACGTTAAGTACCATTTGCTGAATACCTAGAAATGGGTGATATTGTAAGTTCACAAAACCTAACCACTCATGTTAAACACTATTCTTTACATTGTTGTAATACTATGTGCGATTTGGGTCATCTATGATGTTTGGACCAAACAAAAGATGAGCACAGGATCTAAACTCCTTTGGACCATACTTGCGCTGTTATTCAGCATTATCACAGCTATCGTCTATTATTTAATGAAGAAGAAATAGCATTTGAAAACTGCTTCCAAATTGAAGCAGTTTTTATTTTGATAATTACATGTAACTACATTTAATGTACTTACGTATATTAGAAAAACATGAGTTATGGAATCAATTGTGCATAAAGCAAATACCAGAGGGCACGTTAACTTCGGATGGTTGAATAGTTATCACTCATTCAGCTTTGGTCATTATTATAATCCTGAGCGTATGCAATTTGGCCTGCTACGGGTCTTAAATGACGATAAAGTTGCCGGTGGAGCAGGTTTTCCAACTCACCCCCACGACAACATGGAAATCATTTCGATACCGCTTCAAGGAGCACTCGCTCATCGAGATAGTACCGGAACAGAAAAAGCTATCCACACAGGGGAAGTTCAGATTATGAGTGCAGGCTCAGGAATAACTCATTCTGAGTACAACCACAGTAGAGAAGATGAAGTAAACTTCCTCCAAATCTGGATTATGCCAAAGGAAATGAATATAGAACCGAGATATGATCAACGTTCATTTAGTTCCTCGGATCGTTCAAACAAAATTCAAACAGTTGTAGCTCCTGATAATCAAAATTCGCTATGGATCAATCAGGATGCCTGGGTTTCAATGGCTGATCTTGAAAAGAACACTTCGATCCTATATGATGTAAAAAAAGAAAAGAATGGGACCTATCTTTTTGTCTTAGAGGGAAGTGTATCAATTGGTGATAATAAACTCACCAAAAGAGATGCGATTGGAATAACAGAAGTACAAAATTTTGAGATTTTGGCCAATACCAATGCTAGTATTCTTTTGATTGATGTCCCAAGAACTAAATAAAACATGGAAGGATACAAAATTCCTGCAGGAACGAGCATAGGGCATGTCCATCTCAAGGTTTCCAATCTCGAGCAATCCTTAGATTTCTACTGCGGTTTACTTGGTTTCGAGCTTATGACGACATATGGAACAGACGCTGCATTCATTTCTGCTGGTGGTTATCATCATCATATAGGACTAAATACCTGGATGAGTAAAGATGGTCCTCCGCCACCAAAGAACTCCACAGGTCTATTTCACACTGCTATTCTTCTTCCAACTCGCAAAGATCTGGCAATTGTTCTTACCAGACTTCAAAGTGCTAAATACCCAATATCAGGAGCATCTGATCATGGTGTCTCAGAAGCAATTTATCTGAATGATCCTGACCAAAACGGCATTGAATTGTACTGGGATCGACCGAAAGAGGAGTGGCCAAAAAACGCTGAGGGTTCAATCAATATGTATACTCGTCCTCTTGATCTACAGGGTTTAACTGATGAAATAAAAAAAGAGGATACCTAGGTATCCTCTTTTTATCAATTTTAATTAACGATCTTATTGATCAAATGGAGGAATTGGGAAGTGTGTGTGAACGAGGTCTCCAGCTCTATCAAGTGGTAGAACAGTAGAATTCAAACGTCCATTCCTTCTAAGATCAAACATTGCGTGTCCTTCAGCCCATAATGAGTATGTACGATGATAAATCAATTCATCTGTCAACTCTGCAACGTTCTGTGCACCGGCATAATTTGCAAGGCCATAGGCTCCATTCAAAATATTAAGTGCATCTTCTGCTGCCTGAAAATCAGGAGTGCCAGCATTGATGTTTGCTTCAGCATAAATAAGAATCAATTCTTCATTTCTGATATGATCAATAGCATCAGTTGCAGTTGCGTACAAAGCAATCTCATGTGTTCCATTTAAACCGTCTCTTGGAGAAGCAGTGTCTCTAACTCTGAATTTAGAAATTCGAGTATCTGTCGGTCTGATATCATTGACCATTCTATTGTGCACAACATACTGATCTGTACTTTGCTGAGGCGTTTTGAAGATGGGATTAAGCACTTCTGTTTGTGCATAAAACCTCTTAGGTCCGGTTGCAAGATTCGCAGCACTCAATGAAAAGAATGAATCACCCAACAAGGTTAGTGCTCCACTGTAATCTCCATCATAAAGTGCTGCCCTGGCGGCAATCGCCCTGTTAAACTGACCAAAAGTGGCAGGTGTATCAAAACCAGCAAATCCAGATGAAAGTGTAAACGCAAATTCTGCACCAGTCAATTGATTAAATCCATCATCCAGCATTTGTCTAATTGCTGTGAATCCTGCTGTTCTATCCAACCATGGCCCCAAGTTGTCCGGGTCAGAGATATCTATCCGAACACCATTGCTATCCAACAGCATCAGAACATCGATTAAGGCGTAGCCTCGCATCGTATATGCAATCGCACGATAGCCTCTCTTCTGAGCTTCAGTTACTGAAGCATCTTCAACAGCCTGCAAAATAAAATCCGCACTTTTTACTGC
>JANQST010000214.1 GCA_028279155.1 Cyclobacteriaceae bacterium | reverse complement strand
CCAAAGATGCAAGAGGTTACCAAAAGGAATTTTTTGGTAGCTTTGGACTCGCCCGTCCTTGTATCTGAAGTAGTAAGACAAGGATTAGATGAGTTAGGTAAAAATAGATTTGAGAAAAAGCTTGGTTTTAAGCTTGATGGAAATGATCAAAAAGAGATTGTTAATCAATTACTCACCACAGCATATCAAGGTACTCGAAATTCATCTGAAGAGACTTTTTCTTCAGCTCATCAACTTGCTGAATCCCTTGGCGCTAAATTCTATTCCTGGGATATAGATCAGCAAGTAGATACTGCAAAGGAGACGATCGAAAATGCCATTGGGCGAAAATTGACCTGGGAAAATGACGATATCACCTTACAAAACATACAGGCTCGGTCTCGCTCCCCGATCATTTGGATGCTCGCCAATTTGAATAATGCACTGTTGTTAGCCACTTCCAATCGTAGCGAAGGGGATGTTGGATATGCAACGATGGATGGTGACACCAGTGGGAGCATTTCACCGATCGCTGGTGTAAGCAAGTCTTTTATCCTTCAGTGGTTGAAATATGCTGAAAGTGAATTAGGTTATTCAGGCTTGAAAAGTGTGAATCAATTGACCCCAACTGCCGAATTGCGACCTGAAGAGCATAATCAGACAGATGAAGAAGATTTGATGCCTTATGAGGTTTTGAAACAAATAGAACAAGAAGCCATCCTAAACGGGAAATCACCAAAAGAGATTTACAAGCTTCTCTTGGAAGTTTATGATGAATCAGAAGCAAAATTGTGGGTCACGAAATTTTTTCAGCTATGGTCCAGAAATCAGTGGAAACGTGAACGGTACGCACCAAGTTTTCACTTCGATGATTTCAATATTGACCCCAGGTCCTGGTACAGATTTCCTGTTTTGAGTGGTGGATACCAAGAGGAATTGCAGGGTTTGTAACAAGCCACATTCAATCTGCTCTCAGCGTGTCAACTGGATTTTTAGCTGCAGCCTTGGTGCTATGAAAAAGCACAGTTACGATAGTTAAAATCAAAAGCAAGGCTACAACAATGGCATAGGTATTCACAGAAGGTGAGATTCTGTAACTAAAGTCATTTAGCCAATCGTTGGTCATTAAATGAGCTACAGGCAAGCTGATCAAAAAACTAATCAGAACCATACTTACAAAACCACCGATGAGCCTGGAAGCGATGTTCGATTCTGAAGCTCCCAAAACTTTTCTAATTCCAATTTCCTTCGTTTTCTGGCGAATCATGTACAAAGCAAAACTGAAAAGACCAAGGCAAGCGATAAGAATTGCCAGAATAGTGAAATAGAAAATCACACGTTGAAAATGCCGATCGTTGGTGTATAACTGACGAATGCTCTCATTTTGAAAAAAAATATCGTAAGGTATTTCCGGGGCGATAGCCTTAGTTACCGATTCAATTTTGTCTAATGCCGCTGGAACATCAGAGCCGTCAATCTTGATATGCGTGATGTAGAATTCCTCGGGTCGAACATAAAATACTGCCGGGTACACTGCTATGTGCATTGATTCCATCTTGAAATCTTTTATCACACCAACAATGTTTAGCTCACGTTCCTCTCCCCATCCGAACCCAACTTTCAAAGTCTCACCAACAATTTCGCCCGCCTCTCCTATTCCGGACGCATCTAAAAATGCTTCATTGACTATTGCTGCGTTATTCAAATCAGAAGGAAAGGACTTATCAAAATCACGACCAGCAATGAATTTGGCTCCCAATACTTCTAGAAAATCGTGGCTTGATTCAAACCTGAGTGAAGAAATGGACACGTTTTCACCGGTTTGTGGATTGATGATACCAAAATTCTCACCAAACATTTGAGGACTACCAACATATTGAGAAGCTGCAGCCACTTTCAAGATTTCAGGTTCAGCCTCAAGGTTCGTCTTTAGAAGTTCAAATTTCTGTACTGTTTCGGCAGTTGAAAGAGGCATTATTAACAGATGTTCAGTATCAAATCCTAGATCGGAATTGATGGCATAGTCCATTTGCTTGTACACTATGATGGCTGAAAATAGTATTAATGTTGAAGCCGAAAATTGAATCACGATTAGAATCTTTCTGAACAGATAAGATTTTTTGGATACAACTACTCCGGACTTCAATACCTTGGATGGTTTAAGTATCGCGAGAATAATTGCTGGGTAGGATCCTGCCAGGAGCCCTATAGTTATAGCAACTGTCAACATGAGACCAATCAAATTCAGGTCCCTGGAAAAAACAGTTGATATATTCCTATCAAAGAGATTGTTAGCAACTGGAATTAGAAGATAAGTTGCCAAAACTGCTAATATCACAGCAGTTAGGCATAGGAGTTGAGATTCGGTCATATGCTGCCAAAAAATACTTCTAGTATTCGCTCCAATCGCTTTTCTTATGCCGATCTCTTTACCTCTTCCCATCGATTTGGCTGTAGCGAGATTTGTATAATTAATGCCAGACATGATTAATATGAGTATTCCAACAACCGAAATGAAATAGGAATATCTAGCATCACTCGTGGGACCGAGTTCCTGTCCTGAATCGTTTGGATGAAGGTATATATCACTCACTTGTTGGAGTACAAATGAAATATCTTCCCTTTCCTCAGCAGTCAAATGGTCCTCCATCAAATTGTCAATCTTGTCACCGACACTACTTGCTGCTCCGTCACTGATCAATTCGACATAATTAAAATAATAGTAGATATCCCAGCTGTCAATAATTGACTTATAGTGATCTGATTTTAAGGTGGCAAACGAATTCAAAATGTCAAATTGCATATGAGAATTAGCGGGTGGATCTTCGATAATACCTGTGATCGTCAATGGCACATCCTCATAAAAAAGTGTTTTGAAAATGAGTGTTTGCCCCATTGGATCCTGATCTCCAAAGTATTTCCTGGCCACTGACTGAGTAAGAACTACAGCTCGAGGATCATCTAATGAACTATTCATTTCGCCAGAAATCATTTTGTAGCCCATAATTTCAAGGAATTTTGAATCCGCCCATAGGTATTGCGGTTCCTTGAAAATCTGCTCTTCATCCAATGCATACATCCCAGCTTCACGGAACTTACAGATTCTAGAAACTGACTTAACATCTGGAATTTTCTGAGCTATCTCTAATCCAAGTGGTGCTGGTAGATTACAATAAATCTTTTTCCCATCTTCCGCTTCCATCTCCATCGCCACACGGTATACATTTCTATCAGCTATTTGATTGTCAAAACTTGATTCATATTGAACAAACTTTGAGATCATAAAAAAGCTAAAAAATCCGATTGATAATATGGTGAGCGCTGTTGCAGAGAATCCAGTATTTCGTGAGAAATTCCTTATACTGGTTTTTAAATAGCTCAATAAAAGTGCTCTGTTGATAATTGCTTCATAACTTACCTCGCTAAGAAGATCCCGTATTAAATGAAGATTCGCCTTGATAAAACCTGAATTTCTAAACCTTTGATTGTACAATTCCTCAATATCCCCCAACAGGTATTCATAGTTGGTTCGACCGACAAGAATGCGTAATAGATATCTTGCCCAGGCTGGAATTTGTCGATATCTCATAGTGAAGAAACAGTTGGAATCAGTCGAAATAAATTGTGTCGCAGGTCATGGCTAATGGTCAAAGCTTCCTGGCCCTCTTTGGTAAGCATGTAAATCTTCTTTCTGCGACCTCCCCTGTCTTCATGTCCATGTCCAATTTCAGTTTTTACAAACCCTTTCGTCTCAAGTCGGTTTAGCGCAGAGTGTAATGCACCAATACTTGGTCTCCGCTTTGTTTTTGTTTCAATCTCATTCTTGATAGTAACCCCGTAAGCATTTCCATTCAGAGCACCAATGAGCAGTAGAACCAATTCCTCGAACTCACCTAAATGTGTACCTTTCATCAGAACATTCCTATTTGTATACAAGTACAAATATAGAACATTCCTATTTGTATACCAATATTTTTAAATTATGGAACTGGATCGTGACCACTCCCACCCCACGGGTGACATCTTCCAATTCTTTTGATACCCATCCACGTGCCTTTAAAAATGCCATATTTAAGAATGGCTTCTTTTGCATAGTGAGAGCATGTAGGGGTAAACCGACAAGCACTTGGAAAATAAGGGGAAATGGCAGCCTGGTATAGCTGAATTGGTAGAATGAAAATTCGTCTTACAACCTTCTTCACCGGACAAAAGTACGCATCAAATTTGCATGAAGAACTAAAATTTAGTCTGTTTGCATCGCCTATCTTCCTGAAATTGAAGCGACCGTAATCTCAGCATTATTCTATTGAAAAGGTTTTTCTTCATTTTTTATTCGTTCTTGATTGCCTTCGCCGGTTGGTCTCAATCTTTTGATTCAACAGAGGTCGTTACAATTAACAAAATCATTATTGACGGAAACAGGAAAACTAAATCTCAAATTATCACACGAGAACTTAGTTTCAAGGAAGGTGAGCAATACCAGCGTTTCCAACTCGATAGCATGTTTGTGTGGAGTAGGAATAGAGTCTATCGCACCAATCTTTTCAATGAAGTGACCTTTAGTGTACTTGAAAATTCTTCTGGACTGGTAGACATCAAGATAGACTTGGAAGAACGTTGGTACATTTTTCCCATTCCAATTTTCAAATTGGCGGATCGAAATTTTAATGACTGGTGGGTAAATAGAAATAGAGACCTAAGCAGAGTAAACATCGGTATGCGCTTATCCCATTTCAATTTTCGTGGAAGGTCGGAACTTCTCAGACTTACAGCTCAATTTGGATTTACTACTAGATTAAGTCTGGCGTATCGAATTCCATACATTGAGAAAACACAAAAGCATGGATTAAACTTCGGTTTTTCATACCAGGAGGCTAAAAATGTTGCGGTAATAACAAGAGATAATGTTCGAAGATTTTTGACTGGTGAAGAACTTCTTAGAA
>JANQST010000030.1 GCA_028279155.1 Cyclobacteriaceae bacterium | reverse complement strand
ATTTTTTTCAACATTCTCCTCCACATTAACATCTCGATAGTATTTGTCTGGCTCAATTTTGTCCAATTCATCCAAAACAAAGACTAGCTGCCTTTCCACTCTTAAAAACGGGATCCATCCCCATCCAGAGTCCAGCTCTTCAATAATTTTCTGAACTTCCATCTGAATTTCGTATTTGCTGGCAATTGGTAATGTTACCATTCTACGTCTGCTCCAGTTAAAAAAACGGTTTCTGGGAATACCAGTGGCAGCCATTTCGGAAGTCTCAGCATACATTCTGGTCTCGAGATCAGCACTTCTCTTAATCCCATCTATGTAGTAGGGGGAAGCAAATTTCCTTAGCAAGAAATGGATTAATGTGCGTGCTGTCATGTAGCAACTCACAAAAAGAAGAATCATCAAATAGTAAGGCTTGCGATACGTTTGGTTTCCGGATCCTCTAAAAAAGTTTTTGTATAGTGCAGAAGTAGTCTTAATGATCACACCATCAACAATTCTAGTTCCTGACTTGATGATATTATTAAAGTTATTTAGCAACCATCCAATACTTTCCGTAGGTTCAGGCTTATCCTTTGTGAGCTCCGTTTTGATGATTGCGTCCGTCTCGTTCAGCTTAGTCTTACTGGACTTCTTATGTTTGATCGTTTCAGAATTCCCTTCTTTTTCTTTCTCAATCAGCTCTATTTTTGACACAGAAAGTTCATCCACATCATTAACAAGTTTCAGTCCGAAGTTTTGCGAAGGAAAGTAGCTGGTCCAGACTTTGGAATGTCCGATTTTGGTTATTATATCAATATCATAAACAAGAGTAGTAATCAGCAAAGTCACAGAAAAAGCAATGGCTCTGACAAAGGTGTTTCGGATAAAATGCACTTCATTTTTTACACGTTTACATCGTTCCCCTACCCGGGAGACAATCTGTCTCAGAATCCTCACATCGTCAATATCGTCCTGACCAACGTCGAGATTCACAACAAGAATGTCTTTCTTAGCGGGTCTGAACCCCTGCTCCCAAATCTTCCCAGCCACCATTCTTAACCTCTTCCTCACCCGTCCAATGACAGACAAGTCAGTTCCCGACCCCTCTTTTCTCCAAATGAGGTAATAGCATCCAAAAAGGAAATAGTAGATTGGAAATCCATAGATAACCACCCAGTGGTAGTCCCAAACGAAAGATAGTAAGACAATAATCAGGCAAACCAGAAGGGTGGTCAATGTCTTCACCCTTGGTAAGGGTTCCTCCTGCTGAAAAAACAAAGTACTAGAAGCAAACTTTGCCCAATTGGATTTGATGACTGGGATACTTTCAGCTCCAATAAGCAAAAACACAATAGAACCAATGAACGGCATCCAGCCAGTCAAAGATGAAAGTGTGACATACAGTGTTGAAAAAAGTACAGAAAGTGCAAAAACAACCCCAACATTGCGCCACTCAAACTCTTTCTTGTCTCTCCACACCCGGAGTACATCATTCACAAGGCTTGTTTTGCCCATTCCCCGACTTCCAGTAATCAGGTATGTTCCTGATTTGGTAGTACCATTTTTGAAGAGTTGTAAGAGTCGGTAACGAACCTCGTACCTTCCAAGAATCCGACGATCCTTGCGACGGATGTTGGAAGAGGTATGAAAGTATTTGTAGTTGTGAAGCTCTAAATAAATTGTATTGATCTTAGGACCGTACTCTGCAAGCTTCTTCCAGAGGTTGTCCTTCGCATCTCCATTTGGCATAGGTCAGGTTGGTGGTTCATTACTTTTGTTAAAATAATTAATTTTTTGTAAAACGGGTTGACCTGTGTGGAATTCTAGAGAATGTTTGTCCCAAGTTGATTCTTTGACAGAAAAATGCTCTTTCTTATTCAAGAAAAGAGCATTTATTGTGGAGTCGGAGGGATTTCACGGCATGAAAAAACCCTCTCTCCGTGCTGAAAAGAGGGTTTTTGTGGAGTCGGAGGGATTCGAACCCTCGTCCAGCTAAGGAAACTATAAGCCGTCTACATGCTTAGTTTTTCTTCTTAATCTTACACTACAAGCTGGCGAAAAACTACCCACTTATAATGCCAGTCGCTTAATTTCATCGGAGGCCCACGACAATACCTCTGACTATTCCCTAGTTCGACACCCCAATTTCCAGTCCTAGGGAACAGAGACTGGTGGGATGTGGCAGGGGGAACCGATGTGGCTCAACCCTAAATAATTTCTACTTTATTCGAAATTAGGCTGCCATAGCGTAGTTAGACTCGCCAATTACAATTTTGAATGAATTGATTACGTGTGCTCATTCAACACCCGGCATGCAAGCGTATAATCTACACTTCCTGTCAATTCCGGTCGACCCCATATATTCAAAGAACAAATGCTAAGACAAAGATATTTCATTTTGCCCCTAATGTTCATCGAAATATCAATTGGCTTTCGTTAACGCGATTGGTATTATTTCAACAGGATAACCATTTGCATCTACACTACCACCATCGTTTTCAAACTTCGCATGATACATAAATGTATTACCATCGGTATCGTTCACAAGGAATACCTGTTTGAAATTCTCTACCCTTCCGTCTGCATAAGTAGCCGTTCCATCAATCTGATTTACGGTCACTTCTTCATCCTCAAAAAGTATCCTTGTAGTACCAGGCGAATTGAACGAGATAATTATCGTTTCGTTAAAAACAGCTGTTCCGTTGCAATCACTATTATCAAACCCCTGGATATCGATTTGAAGATTTTCATCTGAAAAAGTTAGGGACTCACTTAGAATCATTCCATTGTTGGCTGCAACACATCCCGACAACCAAACTCCATCCATACTTATTTCAGCGCCTGAAAGTGTAGTCAAAATCACATTGACGTCTTGACCAACTTCATCTTCGCTGCAAGATGAAATAGCAGGTGCCAATAGTAGTAAAATAGTCCTAAGATTCATTTTCAATTTGTTCATCATTTTTCCGATTTTGTTTACTGCAAACGTACGGATGGGTCTAGCAGAAAGTGCCTGCAAATGGCAGCTCTTATGTCCTAAAACATGTTTCAGGAGAAACTTTAAATCGGAGATTCAAGATTGTCTTTGAATTGTTTGGGAGTTATCCCGGTCTGCTTCTTGAATGCAGCGTAGAATGCAGAGCTCGATTGAAAACCACAACTCTCCGCTATGGCAGCCATGGTATAATTTTTCGAAGATTCACTTGCTATCAATTTCTTAAAGGCTTCAATGCGATAGCTATTGGTAAAATCGACAAAGTTCTGCTGCAACCCCTGATTGATGGTAAGTGAGATATCTCTTGGTGATAGCTTGGTTTTTTCCGCTAGCATATTGAGAGACATATGTATATCCAAATAAAGCTGCTCTTCTTCAACAATCGATTTAATGATTTCCAAATTCCTATCCAACTCGGATGAACTCAATTTCGAATCTTCGTACTTCTCTTTTCTTGAAAAACCTGCCCGCTCAGAACTATGGACGTAGCTAAGAAAGAAAGCGCAAACACCAAAAATCAAAGCCAAATTCAGCGTAAAAAAATCAGGTATCATGATTTCGAATAATTCTTCTGCAAATACAAAACCTATCTGCAAGATCCAGGGAAAAATAATCAACCAAATAGCCACCCTAATCCATTTCAAAGGTTTAGAGAGTGGGCTTGCCTGATTGATAACTAATAATGAAAGTGTGAAATAAATTAGAAACTGAATATTGAAAGTGAGATAGGCTACATTGCTAACAAGCTCGAACAACGATGCTTGAACTCGAAAGCCAGCCAGGTTTAGCATTACAAATATGAAATACAACAGGAATGGTACATAATGTAAGACGATCGATTGGACTTTCGTCTGTGCAAATTTCATTTTGACAAACAAAAAAATGGATGGCGCGATAACCAAAAGGAATGAATTGGATATTCGCTCAAACAATGCCAGTGCTTCCATGTAATAGCTGAGTCGAAATATTGAATTCAGGATGATTATTGATATCGAAAGAATAAAGTAAATAAGGTAGGTGTTCTCTGGTCTTTCCTTACGTGTTCTTAATAGTGAAATGGACAAAAAAATGCCTTGTCCAAATCCAAGGATATTAAGTAGGATACTAATGTCTATGAGAACTACGGACATGAATTGGTTGAGTATTCTATAGCAGTCTAATTTAGAAGCTCAAAATACCAAGTAATTTTAATATACATCCAAAAGCCATTTTTTAAGCACTTTTCCAGTCAATAGCACATGAGCTAAAAGTGGTCTGGCTCCACGCACAAGAGCTGATCTATTTCGATTAGACTTAAAGAAATAGCCACTCGTCGATTAATTGAACTCGCGTATTCTTTTTTTTCATAGTTTCGAAATCCCATTTTACAGCCAACTACTCATGCGTCCTTTCGTCAGAGAAGCAAAAAACAACACTCCTTTCGTTCATATCAACTATGAGCAAGGGCACATTGAGATGAAGGGCGTATCTCATCCTGAAAATGTCTTTACCTTCTACAACCCCATCTATGAGGCAATTCGTGAAATGGGAAGAACACCGCTTCAGGAAATCAAAGTTGACTTTTCATTGGAATACTTCAACACAAGTTCCGCACGATGCATTTTCATGATACTCAAAGAAATCAAAAACCTGGGGCACGGAGGAAAACAGCTTACGGTTAATTGGCATTATGAAGAAGATGATGACGACATGCTGGAGACCGGGGAAGATTTCCAGGAACTAATCGAGCTTCCGTTCAATTTCATTGAGATCGAGGAAGCATAAATTCAATCTTAATTTCCGAAGAATAGTAGAGCATATTAACTTGCTCGTTGAATGGAGAATTTTGTAGTATCGGCCCGAAAGTACCGCCCGCTTGGATTTGAAGAAGTAGTCGGGCAATCGCATATTACAACCACACTTGAAAACGCTATCAAATCCAACCACCTGGGTCAGGCCTTGCTATTTTGTGGTCCACGAGGAGTAGGTAAAACGACCTGCGCACGGATCCTTGCTAAAACCATCAATGGGTTTGAAAATGAAGGACCAGAGGGAACATCCAACTTCAACATTTTCGAATTGGATGCTGCCTCCAATAACTCTGTAGAAGACATTCGAAACCTGATTGACCAGGTTCGTTACCCTCCGCAGCAGGGAAAATACAAGGTCTACATTATTGATGAGGTTCACATGCTGTCCAACCAGGCGTTCAATGCTTTTTTGAAAACTCTGGAAGAACCCCCAGATTATGCCATTTTCATTCTGGCCACCACAGAAAAACACAAAGTCATCCCTACCATCCTTTCAAGATGTCAGATCTACGATTTCAACCGGATCGAAGTAGAGGATATTG
>JANQST010000023.1 GCA_028279155.1 Cyclobacteriaceae bacterium | reverse complement strand
ACTTTGTTCCAACTCATACCCTGGAGCTGATTGAAGGAGCTGCATTGCGTGATGCGGTTGCAGAAGGAAAATTTGAGCAAAGAAAACCACTGGAAAAATGCCTGGATGTCTTGATCCAATATCTGGTGACGCTTGCAGTAAGCGGCGGGTTCAGACCGCTCGAAATTCTGGAAGAGATCAAGGCAACATACTGCTATCGTTTGTTGACAGCAGCAGAATGGAATTGGGCCTTGGAGTTTATTACAACAGGTGGTAGCACATTGAGTGAATATGATGAGTTTGCCAAGGTCTACAATGAGGATGGTATTTATAAAATCATTAACAACCGGGCAGCACAAAGACACAAACTCTCGATTGGAACAATCGTAGGAGACCCTGCACTCAGCGTCAAATTTATGTCAGGGGGTCATTTGGGTACCGTAGAAGAAAGTTTTATATCCAGGCTAAACCCTGGTGATACCTTCTGGTTTGCGGGACAGAACCTCCAATTCGTGATGATCAAGGACATGACAGTTATGGTGAAGAAGTCGAAGAGGAAAAGCGGCCTAACACCACAGTGGGGTGGCGGAAGATTACCACTTTCATCGTTACTTGCGGATCAGATTCGGAACAAGTTGGAACTAGCAAATAATGGTGTCTTTGACGATGTTGAACTGCTGGCGATTAAACCAATTCTAGATCTTCAAAGCAAGTGGTCGATTATTCCGGATAAAAATACCTTACTTATAGAAAAGGTGACAACAGAAATGGGGAATCACCTTTTCTTCTATCCCTTCCAGGGAATGTTTGTTCATGAGGTACTAGCAAGTCTTGTGGCCTATAGAATGAGTAAACTTCAGAAGATCACCTTTTCAATCTCTATGAATGATTATGGATTCGAGCTCTTATCTGATCAAGAGATCGCGATTGAAGAAGCGCTTGAATTGGATCTTTTTTCAGAAGAAAACCTGATGGAAGATATCAACGAGTCTATCAACAAAACTGAAATGGCCCAGCGGAAATTCAGAGATGTGGCCACAATTGCGGGACTTATTTTTCAGGGCTACCCTGGAAAAAATATTAACGCAAAACACTTGCAGGCCAACTCAGGAATCTTGTTTAGAGTGTTTGAAACCTATGATGAAAACAACTTGTTGATTAAGCAATCGATGGATGAAGTGATGACCTTGCAATTGGAGCAATCCAGGCTGATGGAAGCATTGCGTCAGATCAATTCGCAAAAAATTGTGCTTCAGAAAACAGCCAAACCAACACCATTTGCATTCCCGATTCTGGTTTCCGTACTGAGAAGAGAAAACTTGAGTTCAGAACAAATCACGGACAGGCTAATTAAAATGCAACTTCAGCTCGAGCAATCCTTAATGGACAGCTAGGTCAGTTTTTTAACTCGTCAGGCAATGAACTGGAAACACTCATTTTATTTATGATTTTCCATTGCCCATTGATTTTCATAAGTTGGAAAAAGTCTGTCACTTCAAAAGATTTGAATCGGAGATGAACAATTACTGAGGCTCCTTCCTTAAAAATATTGACTGCATTTACAGATCGAACATGAGCGGGTAGAAACTTAGCTTCTGCATTGGTAATATCTTCAATGTGCTGCTGTATATCAACAACTGCATACTCCTTATTTCTATCCAGGTACTTTAGCGTAGCTTCCGAATGGAAGATATTGTTAAGGAGAGAAACATTTTTTTGCTCCCAGCCTATGAAATAATCGTTGACGCGATTTTTAATCTCATCAAGATCATTGTCCGTATTTTGGCTTAAGCCTGATGTACTGATGAATACTACTAAGAAGGAATAGATTAACCGCATCTTTATTATGATTTTGTGATACTCGAACGTGGTTCTTGCAGTTGCTGTTCAATTTTCAACGTTACTTTTGAATGTATGAAAACCCTCACGATGATTTTTGTCTTTTTCATCTCAACTCAATCGATCGGACAAAGCATAGTTGGAAAATGGAAAACAATTGATGACAATTCGAACAAACCAAGATCGATCGTAGAAATTTATGAGAGTGATGGAAAATACTACGGGAAGGTTCTAAAAACCTTTCCTAAACCGGGAGAAGATCCTGATCCAATTTGTGATGAATGTGAAGATCACCGGAAAGGACAAAAAATCATTGGAATGGAAATCATTTCAGATCTAAAATTTGACGAGAAAAACAAAATTTTCAGCAAAGGAGAAATCTTGGATCCTGAGAATGGAAATATCTACGATTGCAGACTTTGGATAGATGAAGATGGAAGCCTAAGAGTGCGCGGATATCTATTGTTTTTTTACCGGACTCAAACATGGTTACCCTGGGCTGGTGAGTAATTGCAAATTTGAAATCAAAGGAGAGAAATTACTCTTACTTTCCGAAAAAGGGATCTATTGGGGTGATAAGAACACACTTATTATTTCGGATCTCCACCTTGGTAAAGCGGGCCATTTTAGAAAACATGGTATTCCGGTTTCAGGAAAGATTCATTTTACGGATTTGAAAATTCTGGAATCGCTGCTGAAGAATTACAAGCCTGAACAAGTGATTCTACTAGGTGATCTTTTTCACAGCCTTAAGAACAGGGAATGGGATGATTTTCTTCGATTCATACAGATATTTGATATGGTGAATTTTATTCTTGTCAAGGGAAATCATGATATCTTCGAAGAGTATCCCAGCATGTTGAAGGTAGTAGAGTCACTGAACATAGCTCCATTCAATTTCACTCACCAAAAAGAAGAATCTGATTTATATAATATTTCAGGTCATATTCATCCAGGCTTTCGGATTCGGGGTATCGCAAGAGAAGGATTGACCTTGCCGTGTTTTTACTTTTCTGAAGATCATGCGGTAATGCCAGCGTTTGGTCAGTTTACAGGAATTAAAAAAATCAAACCCCGCGAAGGCGACAAAATATTTGGGATCGCCGACGATAATGTCATGGAGTTAATCTAAGAAATGACGTATTTTACAGAAATAACCACCTGTTTTTTTAGGTAGGAGGGGTTACAAAATTTGTGTTAAACGTATTTAAAACTGGCTTGGTGTATGAAGGATAGTGATATTCTTGAGCGAATAAGTCGTGGTGATGAGAAAGTACTAGATCACCTGTACAAGAAATACTATCGGATGATGACCAAAGTCGTGCTATCAAATAGTGGGACGGAGGAAGAGGCGAAAGACGTATATCAAGAAGCTTTGCTTGCTTTTTGGCAAAAGGCCTCAAGCGGCAAGCTGGTGTTAACTTCAAAGATCAGCACTTACTTATATAGTATTTGCTTGAATCAATGGAGAAAAGAGCTCGACAGGAAAAGTCGCCTGAGTTCGGAGGAAGTAGATGGAGAAGAAATTCAGGGGCATGATGCGGAAGAACGATTAAGGATCGTTAAAGAATGTATAGATGAGCTTGGAGATGTTTGCAAAGGAGTGTTGACATATTATTATTTCGATGGGTTGGGAATGCAGGATATTGCTGAGAAGATGAATTTTGCAAATACTGACACTGCTAAGACCAAGAAATATAAGTGTAAAAAGAAATTAGATAGTTTAATTAAAAGTAAGTATACCGCCGAAGACTTTTTTTAAATGCCACAAGAAAATCAAATAGACAAAATAGAACAGTATCAAACAGGGAATATGTCTCCTGAAGAAGCTGCTTCTTTCGAAAAAGAGCTCGCTGCAGATCCATCACTTAAAGCTGAAAGTGATTTTCAGTCAGAAATCATTAATGGAATCAAAGAGTATCGTAAATCTCAACTAAAATTGAGATTGGATGCTATTGATGTAAGTCCTGGATGGTTTGAATTTGCTCAGCAGTCCACGTTAGTTAAGTCATTTGGCGGAATTGCACTTGCTACAGCTATAGGCTCAGGAGTTTATTTCCTTGCTGATACCAAGGAGGAAATTCCTCAACCAAAAGAAATTGCCAATATCGAGTCAATAAGCGATATGACAGTACCTGTGTATGAGGTACCACAATTCGAGTGGGCTATTAAAGAACTGGAAACTGTCGAAACGAAAAGTATTAAAGAGCAAGTTATTACGAAAAGTGAGACAACTGCCATAGAAAACACTAGTAGAATTGAGGCTGCTCCTATATCAACTCAGGAAACAGCTTCTGCAATAGAAGAAAAACTAGAAGAGTCATTCACCCCGGATTTCAGCGCTCCAGATGCGGGAGATGTTTCTGATAATTCTGAGATCAGCTCTGCAACACTGGATGAAGTAACAGAAGGTGCAAGTACGAAAAATGAACTTCAGCCAATAGAAGTTGAGACAAAGAACTCTAAGGGTTCTAAAATCAAATACAAGTACTACGATGGAAAACTATTCCTGAATGGTAATTTCAGTAAAGAACCTTACGAAATCCTTGAAATCAACAGTGCCAATGGAAGAAGGATCTATCTACTTCACCTAAATAAGTACTATGAGGTCAAGATCAATGATAGATTATCAGAATTACCTGAGGTCACGGATATCAAGTTGATTCAAGAGCTTCGATTGATTAAGGCCAACAAGTAGATTCTTTAAGTAAACCCTGGATTTTTCATCAAGATGCATTTTGTTCTAACTTTGTCTCTTAATGCAAGAGAAAAAAGTTAGGAAGAAAAGGAAATTGGGTAGTTACCCATTCGCCAGCGTTGTTTTTAGCATAACTGTCGCACTATTGGTACTTGGCCTTTTTGGCTGGATGGTACTGCATAGTTCGCGTCTGGGAAATAGAATTCAAGAGAACATTGAGGTTCAGGTTTACCTAAACAAAGACTTGTCAAGGACTGACATCAATAAGATTCACAGTGTACTTTCTACAAAACCTTTCACCTTGGTCAAGGAAACCCCTCAAATTCAGTTGATAACCAAAGAAGAGGCAGCCGAGCAATTCATAAGAGAAACCGGGGAAGATTTTAAGAATTTCCTGGGAGACAATCCGCTTAGAGACCTCTTAGCAGTTAAGATCGAACCGGGGTATCAGCCACTTGATAGCTTAACAAAAATCAAGAAGGAGGTAGAGGCCATTAGTGGGGTCTTTGAAGTCAGCTACGAAGAAAGCCTGGTTGAAAGTATCAATACTAATCTTGCAAGAATTGGGCTCATCCTTATGGGCATTGCGATCTTCTCAATTTTGGTGGTGATCATTCTAATCAACAACACTATAAAACTTGCACTGTTCTCACAACGTTTTCTAATCCGTAGTATGCAATTGGTGGGAGCCACTAGTTCATTTATCCGTAGACCGTTTTTGTATAGATCCATCCTGTATGGATTTCTTGCAGGAATTCTGGCTTCAGCCATTCTCTACGGATTTACGATGTACCTGAACACATTGATCGATGGATTAGCTGAACTTCAGGACATGAATGGATTTGCCGTACTATTCGGATTGATGATCATTATGGGAATGATTGTTGGTTATTTCAGCTCATTGAGAGCGATTAGGAAATATTTAAAAATGTCGTTAGACGAACTGTATTAAAATGTCAGAAAAAAGAAAATTAGCATTCAATAAGGCTAATTACATGATCATGATTGCTGGAGTGGTTGTCCTGGTTGTAGGTTTCATCATCATGACCATGGATACTGAACCCTATGGGTTTGGTTTCCTTGGGCTCACATTAGGGCCGATTGTAGTCATGCTTGGTTTCCTTATGCAATTCGTTGCGATCATGTACAAACCAAAAGCCAATTCTGACAAAGATCAATGACCTGGATCGAAGCGCTCATCCTGGGCATTATTCAGGGACTAACGGAGTTTCTTCCTGTAAGTAGCAGCGGACATTTGGAGATAGGCTCTGTATTGTTAAATGCACAGAGTTCGGATAATTTGCTTTTTGCTGTTACCGTTCATTTAGCAACGGCTTTGGCTACTATCACTGTTTTTGCAAAGGATATTTCAATATTGATCAAGGATATTCTAAAATTTCAATGGAATGAATCCACACAGTTTGCGGTTAAGATAGGAGTTTCCATGTTTCCTGTTTTGATTGTTGGAGTGTTTTGGAAAGATGAGATTGAGTCCTTATTTGTTGGGAATATCGCATTGGTTGGATCCATGTTGCTAGTCACAGGAGTGCTATTGATGTATGCTCATTTCAAAAGAAACGGGAGCAAGGAAGTCGGATACAT
>JANQST010000166.1 GCA_028279155.1 Cyclobacteriaceae bacterium | reverse complement strand
TCAAAGCCTATTTGATTTTGGGACAAGCGCCGGGAAGCATCTAATCTGGATTGCAACTTCTATTTTATTGGCCTGGGGCGTTTTCTTTTTTGATTTCAGGTTTTTTGATTCGTTTGCTTTTATCGTGTACGGAGTGGTTTTGGCTCTTCTTTTATTTGTTTTAATTGGAGGGAAAGAGGTTGCTGGTTCACGTTCCTGGTTTGGTTTTGGAGGTTTTGGATTACAACCTTCAGAGTTTGCGAAGTTTGCTACGGCCCTTGCTTTAGCCAAGTATTTAGGACATGCGACAAAAAAGTTAACAGACCTGAAGACACTTGGTATAAGTATCATTATCGTGCTCTTACCAATGAGTCTCACCATGCTCCAAGGAGACACAGGAACTGCAATGGTTTTCGCTGCATTATTCATTCCAATGTTTAGGGAAGGACTGCCACCATTGTTACCAATTGTTGCGATTGGAGTCGTATTGATTTTTCTGCTGACCTTAATGGTTAATCAAACCGTACTTCTGGTGATTGTCTCAGTTGGTATTTTGTTGGGGTTAGGATTGAATGCCAAAAGGCCCAGAAGGCTTGGTTGGGTTTTCGTCATTGGAGTCATTGTGATTGGTTCCATTCGAAGTGTCGACTTTGTCTTGACTGATGTTTTGAAGCCGCATCAGCAACGAAGGATTATGTCTCTAATCAATCCGAACATTGACCCACTTGGAGCTGGATGGAATGTGACACAATCTAAAATTGCCATTGGTTCAGGAGGACTAACAGGAAAAGGATTTCTCCAAGGCACACAAACAAAATTTGATTTCGTTCCTGAGCAAACAACGGACTTTATTTTTTGCACTATTGGGGAGGAGCACGGTTGGATCGGCAGTATTTTCCTGATCACACTTTTTACCACACTGTTGCTGCGGCTCGTTATGCTGGCTGAGCGACAGAAATCAGCCTTCGCAAGAATTTATGGTTTTGGAGTTGTAGCTATTCTGTTCTTCCATTTTGCGGTGAACATAGCCATGACGATTGGTCTTTTTCCAGTGATTGGAATACCATTACCATTTTTCAGCTACGGGGGATCATCACTCTGGGCGTTCACGCTACTTCTCTTTATTTTCCTAAAACTGGATGCTCACAGAATGCAGGTACTTCAGCGTTGGTAGATGGGGACTAGTTGATTGGTTGACTAGTTAATTAGTGTGGATAATGGAATGTTGGTAATTGCAACAATTTGTTGGCAAGCAGGTTTGTAAGTGACAATCTTTCCCAAAGCCATCTAATCAACTATTTAACTAATCAACTTTCTCACTAACGACCTCCACCCTTCTTTTTGAATAAACTTTTCAATTTGCTTTTTGCCGCTTCTTCAGCTTTTTTCTTTTCTTCTTCAAGTTTCTTTTTGGCTGCATCTGCCGCAGCTTTCTTTTGAGCATCTAATGCTGCTTTTGCAGAATCTGCTGCGGCTTTGGCTTTAGCCTCAGCCTCAGCCTTTTTTCGAGCTAGCTCTGCTTCAGCTTTGGCTTTTTCTTCCTCTACCTTAGAATTCACCTGCTCTTGAAAAGCCGCTTTTACTCCTTGCGAACCACCGCTTGAAGAAGGACTTGAACCCAATAGATTGATTTTTGGATCATCCGTAGTTCCTACAATACCCAGGTTCAAGTCAATTTTGTCTGAGACTAAATTTTTACCTCCTGTCAGTGACCCAAGTGCGCTGTTTAGTGCATTACCAATAGCTCCTGTTGGAATATCTTTTAGAAGCATTGCATAATCCAAATTACCATCTAAACTATTACTTCCCCCCAGCGTAGCTTTTTGGCCATTGACATTTAGATCAAATGGCTCAACGAAAAGGCGTCCATTTCTAATTGCTGTTGAAACCAAAACATCCTTCAATGAGATCTTTTTTTGCTCACCTCCAGAGGAGCCACCTTTGAGACTTGCTACAGCAGAAAGTTTATCCATGAAATTTCCTCTTTCTAAGGCTGCTTCAGCAATATTTACAAGCCCTGATAGATTCATCTCATCCATTAATGGCATCATGTCCTCTCCGAGTGTTCCATCAACAGAAAAGCTGGTCGAGAAATTTCCTGTTACTTGTTCAGCGATGGGAACGTATTGTTTTATTGTTTCAAATGAGCCAAAAGCGCGCGCAATGGAAAGCTCTTTGATATCGAATTTGAAGTCATACCTCGGCTTGTCAAGATCTTTCGTTTGGTAAGATCCCGCTAGTTCAAAAGTGCCATCCAGCATATTGAAGCTGTTTTCATCCAGAACGATAGCGCCATCCTTGATCAGTACTCGGCCTTTAAAATTGTCGAGAGAGAGATTTGATACTTCAATTTTTTGAATTTCGGATTGAAGAGTAAAATCGATGTTTTCCGGGATTTTCACCACTTCCAAAGGCTCATATTCTGTAGTATCTTCAACCACTTCAGTCTCGTCTTCTGGAATCCACTCATTCAGATCCAGTAATTGTGAATTGAAGTTCAGGTTTCCCACAATCGTTTCATTCTCGCTCAGAGCAAAAGCCAGATAGTTTGTTACTCTTCCATTCAGGCTCAGGTCTGAATTGCCAAGATTTGCCGCAAACTCAGATAGATTAATTTCTGATGGATTGAAACCTAATTGTGCGGATCGAATATTGAATCCTTGAGGAAGATCCTCACTAGTAAATGAGAAATTAGCAATGCTCATACTTCCGGAAGTAGGAAGTTGATCAAACCGTTCAGCCTCAACGTCAGACATTTTTCCTGCTGTATTAAGCTTGGCATTTATTTTCCCTTTAAGTTCCATTCCTTCTAAGGGAACGATTTTGGTTATTTTTTCCAGGTCTGCATTCCCATCAAATCCAAAATCCCAATTGTAATTTTCAAGGTTTTTAAACTTCAGATAGGAAGTGAATTCTTCGCCATCAACAAGCATATGGAAATTATCAACATTGAAGCTGGTTTGACTAAGGTCAGCCGATGGGTAGGAGAAACTGGTCAGGATATCAATGTCTTCGATTGGAATAGGGTATTCTGCATAAGTTATTCCCCCGTTTTCAATGGATAAGCTGGCAGCTACTTGTGGCATTGTTGTCTCATTAAATGTACCCTTCACCAGTCCGTCAAAACCGATGGTTCCTGAAGCGGTAATTCCATCAAGGTATTCCTGGTAAGTCCCTGGAATTAGAGATAAAATACTTTTAAGGTTAATATCACTACCCCCAAAAGTTATATCCATTTTAATGTCTTCAGTTGGCATGCTGACGAATCCATCTGCCACAACTGCAAAGTCATTGAGGGCAATTCTGTTTTCAAGGAACGTGAACTTCATCTGGCCCAAATCCATGTTTAGATTTATGTCAGCTTCAAATCGCTTGTTGCCCAGGAATTCTTCGCCTTCATATGAAAAGAAAACAGCATCAATTGATGTTATGGTTTTCATATCAAACACATCCAATGTAAAATCGCCAGACCCTTCATGATTTAATCCAAGAATGGTAGCATTCATGTTGGTGGATTGATCTAAATAAATAAGCAAACCATTTGTGATCTTCCATTTCTCTACTCCAATGCTGATACTACTTTCTGTTGCTTCCTCTGTCGCAGCAGGCTCTTCACTTACTTCAGTTCCTTCAGTACTTTCCTTGGCTATGTCATAGTTGGCCAGTCCATTTTCCATGACTAAAACTTCAATCTTGGGTTCGTCCAGCAAGACCTCCTTTATTTTGATTTGATCTCCTGTAATGGCGGACATTACATCAACCGTAATTTGAAAGCTGTTTACTGAAACAAGCGTGTCTCCAACAAACTCTTCTATTCCTACAATTCCGAATTCTCCAAGACTTACCGTAAAATCCGGGAAATTGCTAATGAGAGATAAACTGAACTGATCTGGATTGTAAAACACCTCTGCATTCAGGCTGTCGTCTATAGCCTGATCAATGGCTTCTTGAATATCATCTTTGAAAATGATTGGTGCAGTGACGATAGCGATTAACAACAGCCCAAAAAGACTGCCTAATATGATCAGAACTTTTTTCATAGCAGAAGGAATTTAATATACCAAGTTACTGAGAATGGCAGGCAACTAGTAGAGGAAGAACGAATTTTATTGCTTGCTTAGTGTAATGAAAATATCATCAAGCATCTGCAAGACAATTTTATCAGCAGATTTCGAATTGATTTTATATGTAAGTCCTACCTGACCGGGATCATTAAATGATACAAGTAGTGAGTCTTGGCTTGTAACACTTTTCACAACGTACCAAGATTGTGTGTGAGTAAGCGTGTCAGAATGAAAAATACAGCCATCAAACCCGTTAGCTTGAACAGTTAAACTGTCTGCATCAAAGACAAAGTTTCCGGTCATTGTGAATTCAACATCTTCTATTCCCGGATAAGACTCAGGTGGAGTTTCCCAAACCGCTTTCCAGTTTCCTTGCCAGTCCTCAGGCCTAGGCTTTTCTGGTGTGCTGGTACAAGAGAAAATAAAGACAACTAGATAAAAAGGGAGTATTCTTTTCATTGACATTTAAATATCAACCTCAAAAATACTTGATCATGAAGTCAATAATGAAATCTTTGAACCTGTTAAATGGAGGATAAATCAGCTTGGGTATTGTAAATCCAATTCGCTGTTTAAGTACAGCTTTTCTATTGCTGAATGCCAGAAAGCCATCATATCCATGCGCTTTTCCAATTCCACTGTTGTTAACTCCACCAATTGGAAGATTTGGATGAATGAATTGAAGGATGGTTTCATTTATCCCCATCATTCCGGAGGAGGTCTCTTTTTTGATCCTTTTGATGTTGCGCTTGCTTTTGGAGAAAATATAAAGTGCCAATGCTTTTTCTTTTTGATTTATGATATCGACAACTTCATCAAGTGATTGAAAGGTAATTAACGGCAGTATTGGTCCGAAAATTTCTTCTTCCATTATCCTGCTTGAAGTGGATACGTTACTCAACAATGTAGGAGTAAAGCGAAGATTGGTTCTGTCAGACTTACCTCCAAACTCGAGGTCTGCACCTTTTTGTATAGCATCAGCCATTAGATCATTTATCCGATTGTGATGCTCTCTGCTAATAATAGCTGCGTAATTTTCCTCGCCCTCATAAAGTTTAGTGGATTGGACTACTAATTCTTCGATTAACTCTTGCTTGACTTTTTCATGAACCAGCAAGTAATCCGGAGCAATACAAACTTGGCCAGCATTTAGCCATTTTCCCCAGGAAATTTTGGTGGCAGCATCTTTGATATTGGCTGTCTCATCAACTATTGTAGGTGATTTCCCTCCGAGTTCTAAAGTGACAGAAGCCAGATTTTTTGCGGCTGCTGCCATTACAATTTTACCAACAGCTGGACTTCCGGTAAAAAAAATATGATCAAATGGAAGAGAAAGTAATTCTTGCGATTCCTCAACCGCTCCCGTCACTACCCCTACCTCATCTGTATCGAAAAGCTCATCACACATCTTCTTGATAAGGTTGGAAGTATGCTCAGAATATTCTGACGGTTTTATTATAACGGAATTACCAGCTGCAAGAGCAGATACCAACGGTCCTATTGCAAGCTGAAATGGAAAATTCCATGGAGATATGATTAGGCAAGCTCCCTTTGGCTCAGGATAGGTTTCAGCTTTTGTGCCAATGAAGACAAGACTATTGCCTACTCTTTCAGGCAACATCCAACTTCTAAGGCTTCTTCGGGCTTTGCGGATTTCTGACAATACGACAAATACTTCTGTCACATCTGTCTCCTGTGTCGGTTTTTGCAAATCCCGGTAGACAGCCATATGGATTTCAGCTCTGTTTTTGAGAATCCAGTTCTCAAGGTTTTTGAGGTTGGATTTGCGATGAGCTAATGTAGATGTTCGAAGCTCAACGGATCGCTTTTTGCAATTCTCAAAAAGTTCACGAATTCGGGATTGTGCCAACGTATCCATTATATAAAAGTAAAAAGTCAGCCTTAAATAAAGCTGACTTTCCTATTCTTTCTGGTTGGAAAACTTATTCCAGGATTTTGAACTCAACTCGTCTGTTTTGGGCTCTATTTTCAGGAGTATCGTTTGCTACAAGAGGTTGACTCTCGCCCATTGCGCTTAATTCGAGCCTGTCCTTTGAAATGCCATTTTCAATGAAGTAGTTGATCACAGACTGGGCTCTTCTACCTGAAAGTGCCTTGTTGTATTCATCTCTACCAACGGAATCTGTATGTCCTGAAATCTCAATTCGTTTGATTTGGTCGTCCTGCAAATAACCAATAAGTCTTTGAAGAACTGGGAACGAAGCTTCCTTAAGCACTGATCTGTCAAAATCAAAGAAGATGTTTCTTAGAACAATTTTCTCTCCTTTTTCAATTGGGAAAATGAGTAGGTTCTTCTCAATCGTATCTGATTCAGTATATTCTCTAAAGTCAAAGTCACCATCTTGAGAGATGTAGCCCTCAGCCTCAGCAACTGTTGCATACCTGAACCCACCACCTACAGTAAAGTTGAACACCCCTGTTTTAGGATGTGCTTTAACATTGTTCAGATCCTCACCCTCAGGCAGTCTCTCTATGATAACACGTGCATTTTCAGCAGGTTCGTTGGTCTTAGCGTTGATTACGCGTCCTCTTACTGTCACAAATACTGGACGCGGAATAAGATGCTGAACGGAAGATATGATCGGTGTTTCCTCGATAAAAAGGTCTTCCACTTTAAAGCTGAAAATATCGGTGTCTTCACCTTTTTCACCTCTTGTGAAATAGAGATGTTGTCCACCATTGGGAATACTGAAATATTCATCATCACCATCCTTGTTTATACTGGATCCCATATTTTCGGGAGGTGTCCAATTCGTCCAGGTATCATCAAGCTTTTGTGTTACGTAGATGTCGGACCCACCGTATCCATTGTATCCATCAGAGGAAAAGTAAAGGGTTTTACCATCCGCTGCGAGGAACGGTGACTCATCTTCGCCTGTAGTATTTATTGTGTTCCCAAGGTTTTTTGGGACTGACCATTTGCCATTTCTTTGTTTGTAACTCACATAGAGATCTCTCTTTCCATAGGAATCGTCTCTTTCGGCTGACAATAACATAGCTTCACCTCCAGGGACCAGGAAATAATCTGCATTTGGTGAATAATTGTATTCATCTTCAATTTCTACATCAACGGGATCAGAGAATGTATCACCTTCTCTTGTTGCCATGGACACCCCGGTGAACATACGGCCATCTTTTCCATATCTGTTCCCAAGGATCAATACCTCCTTATCTCCTACCTTGCTGATAGAGCTTATGAAGTTAGGTCCTTTGGTATTTAGTGGCGGACCCACATTCTTAGCAACTGTCCATTCCTCTTTTTCTTCATCCCATTCAGAAACCCAAATGTCTTCCGAATCATTGGCACCGCCTACATTGTCGGGATGGTATTGCCTTGAGAAATACATTTTTTTCCCATCGGGTGAAATGATGGGGCTATGTTCAGGATAGGTACTATTCACATTTGTGCTAAGCTTGTCCGCTTCGATGGAAGTATTGATTCCGGGGGCCAGATCAATTAAAACATTGATCGGAATATTGGAAGCGGAAATCCCTATGGCATCAATGGAGTTATACCCAGGACTAGCCTCTCCATCCAAGACTACCTTGATCGCTTGAATGCTATAAGAGGTTTCCTCAAAAAACAAGTTAAGGAGACGTGCTTCAATAGGTAAATTTCTTGGCGTCAAATCGAATAGTTTGTACTCATTGTAGTCAGTATCGTAGGCATAAACTTCTTTGACTGCACCTGGATTTTCAGATTCGGCAATTGCTACCTGCTTTGCCTTTAGCGGATTTGTAAAAGCAACAACTATGAATTCTTCCTTATCCGTTCGCTTGGGCCTCCAGGCATTAGGACTTTCTCCTCCTCGTGGTAAAACATTGGGCCTGTGCAAGGCCTGGATTGCAGAATATTCATATGGGGAATATTCTGTAGAGACATCTACTACCTCTGATCCCCAGACAATTGTTTCCTGAGCGGAAAGCGCACCAGCGAATGCGAAACTCAGGAGTATTAGTGTGATTTTTCTCATTTTAAATTTTGTTAGCGACGAATGACTCGTACTTCTACTCTTCTATTAAGTGCTTTGGCTTCTGGCGTATCATCACGTGAAAGCGGTTGGGTTCCCCCAAAAGCTTTAGTAAGAACTCTTGACTTTTTCACTCTTTGGTCTGTCAAGTAGTCTTTTACTGCTACAACTCTAGCCTCAGACAATTGCATGTTTGCAGAAGCATTACCCCGAAAATCAGTATGCCCTTCTAGCTGTATTACGATTGTAGGATTATCATTCATCCATGTCGCAAGTTCATCTAACTCGTTATAAGATTCACGAGAAATGGTGGCTCTCCCCGATGGAAAGATGAGGTTTTCCAATTTGATCAATTCGACTTCATCCACCGGCAAATAAAAATCTTCATTTTGAGTGAGATCAGATCCATTGCCTGTGATTACAATTTCCTTTTCAAATTTCAAAAATCCAGTCTTCGTGATTGCGATGTTATAGGTGTTTCCTTTGACCAGCGGCATATCATATGCTCCGTCTGCTTTTGATGATATTAATCCCATATCATCGAAGTAAGGAAGCTTTTCATAAAGGATACTGGCGGTCACAACAGATGAGTCCTTTGCACTGTACACTTTTCCCGAAACACTTACCAGCGTATCCGTTGATGTTTGGGCATTTGCTTGGAAAATTAACAGAATTAAAGAGAATCTTAAAGCTGTTTTAAGCATGTGATTATTAGGGTTTAACCCAAAAATAATTGAAATAAAGAAAGAATGACCATCATAATGCCGTCCTTTTCGATAAGATGAGATTAATCAACTGTTGGCAGTGGATATTTTATAGACGCAAGTAGTGGCTCTGGCTCCGGAAAGTTGATTAAATCAAGACGATCACGGACAGCATCAGCATGCAATTTAAATGCTTCTAAACCTTCGGCATCAATTCCTTTTGATGATGGAAGATCAACTTTTAAGGCATCTACTTGTCTTCCGTTTTTCCAAAACCTGAAGCACAAGTGAGGCCCATTGGCTAAGCCAGTTTGCCCTACATAGCCGATAGTTGCGCCTTGCTTTACCTTAACTCCTGGTCGAATACCCCTAGCTATCTTAGACATGTGTAGATATTGGGTGGTGTAGTTGCTATTATGCTTTATTTTGACATAGTTGCCATTTCCACCATGATATCTAGCTTCTAAGACGACTCCATCTCCAACGGTCCGAATTGGAGTTCCTGTAGGTGCGGCATAGTCAGTACCTAAATGGGCCTTATATCTTCGCTGAACAGGGTGAAACCTCCGTGGTGAATAGCGAGAGCTTATTCGTGTAAAATTTAAAGGTGCTCTAAGGAATGTTTTGCGAAGACTATTTCCCTCTTCGTCAAAAAAGTCTACTTTGTCCCTATGAGCATATGGAATGGCATAATATTCCTTGCCGATATGTTCAAAATAGGCCGCTTTGATCTCACCTATATCAGATATCTGCCCGTCAACCAGCTGTTCTTCAAATACAACCTTCAGCCTGTCTCCCTTTGCAATCCTAAAGAAATCCACTTGCCAGGCAAAAACATCTACGAGTCGATTAACCAGTATTGGAGATGAATTCTGTTCCAGGATAGCCTCATACATCGAAGAATTAATTTCTACGGCTAAGGTTCTTTCCACCACTTCTACAGGCTTTTGATTTACCTGCGCATAGATTGAATCTTGAAAATTGTAGACAACATATTCCGTAAGAGAAGGCTCGAAAATGAATTGACGCGCAGTTTTTAATGAATCACGATCATGAATGATCACATATTCAGCCCCTGCTTTCAATTTTCTGACATCATATACTTTTTTGGACACTTTAGATAGTTCATAAAGTGATTGGCCTGATATGTTATGCTCATCAAGAATCTCAGCAAGGAATTGATTCCATTTTACCCTTCCTTTAGTCACATCAAAAGAATCGATAGGGAATCCATATAGAAGTGTTGGTTCCGGGAGGGGTTCAGGGGCCTCGATTTGAACAACTTCATCACTCTTCTCCTCCTCAGGAAATGATAGATAAAAGTAAGAGACGGTCGCTATGGTAAGGCCGGTGAGTACCAGCCAAAACTTAGTTTTCAATGTATTTTGAGCTAATCCAGCCGTAAAACTGTACTTTTTCTATGATTTTCCAAGGCAAGATCCAAAAAATCCACAAATCGGGAAATATTCAGGTCGTATGCTTTTGGCTCAATTAACAACTCTCCATCTTCATTAAGTATGACATAAAAGGGTTGTGCGTTGTTATTAAACCTCGTTATCTGGAAGTCTGCATTTTGCTGTCCGATGGTTTTTTTGGTCTTCCCATCATAGGAGGAATTGTACCAGGTACTTTGTGGAAGTTGTGTTCTGTCGTCAACGTACAATGCAACTAAAACGAAATTTTCGCTTAGCCTTTTCAGCACCTCAGGATCGGACCAAACACGTTGTTCCATTTCCCGACAGTTGACACAGCCGTGACCGGTGAAATCGATGAACAATGGTTTTCCCTGCTCTCTGGCACAAGCCAAAGATTGCTCATAGTCGAAGTATCCTTTTAAACCATGCGGCCACTCCAGAATGCTATCATATAGTGGCTCCTCACATGTACTTCCCCCAGCTTCTTTTTGTAACAAATTGAAGTTATGCGTGGACATGGGTGGAAGAAAACCTGAAAGCGATTTTAGTGGTGCGCCCCAAAGCCCAGGAATTAGGGAAATAGTGAAGGCGAACGTAACTACAGCTAACAATAGGCGCGTAACTGATATTTTGTTGGAATCCGAATCGCCAGAAAGTTTGATCTTGCCAATTAAGTAGAATCCGAGCAAGCCAAAAATTGTAATCCATACGGCTATAAACACTTCCCGATCAAGAATACCCCAGTGATAAGCTAAATCCGCTACACTGAGAAATTTCATTGCGAGGGCTAATTCCAAAAACCCCAAAACCACCTTGACTGAATTCATCCAACCTCCGGACTGAGGCATAGTATTTAACCAGGCAGGGAAAATGGCAAATCCGGTAAAAGGAATGGCGAATGCAAGGGAAAACCCAAACATCGCAGTTGTTCCTTCCAAAATGCTTCCACCACTTAATGTATTGATCAATGCAGTTCCGACGATTGGAAATGTACAAGAGAAGCTTACCAAAACAAGGGTGATTGCCATAAAGAAGATTCCTATCAATCCTCCTCTGTCTGCTTGTTTATCAATTCTGTTGAGAAGACCACTCGGCAGAGTCATTTCAAATAGTCCGAAAAACGAGAGCGCGAAAAGAATGAAGACGGCAAAAATGATAATGTTGAATAACCAATGTGTACTGAGGGCATTAAGTGCTGTGAAGCCCCAAATAAGCGAGATCAGGAAACCGAGCACACTAAAGAACACGATAATAGAAATGCCATAGATCAATGCTTTTCCTATTCCTTCTCGTCTATTCTTGCTTTGTTTCAGGAATATTGAAACCGTGATCGGAATCATCGGATAAACACAGGGTGTTAGCAACGCCACAATTCCGGCAAGGAATGCGGTAATCAAAATGGAGAAAAGACTTTTGTTTCCGTTAGTTGGTGTTTCAACAGCCGACGAAGCCTCTGCTGTAACTTTACTACCTAGGTTAAAATCATCATCAAACGGGATGCACTTGCCGTCTATGTCCGAACAAACCTGGTATGTATAGTTTCCTGTAATCGAAAAGTCTTCTTTTAAAATTTTTACTTTTTGAATGAACAGACCTTTTTCACTGAAGTAGGTATACTCACCCATCCACAACGAATCAAACTTCTTTTTTGGGTTAACGGGGATGATCTCCTCTATTAGCTCATATGTATCATTTTCTTCGAAAAAGAATTCAGTAACCATTGGCCCTAGGTCCGGATCAAAGTCTGAGGAATACAAGTACCAGGTGTTGTCTATTGTCGAATTGAAGCGTATCTCCACTTCTTCTCCAATATCTGGGTTTTCGTTACTTAATTCAATTGTCCAATTGATTGGCTTCAGTATTTGACCAAAACCAATTAAGGGAAGGAAAGTGATAAATATGAAAAAGAGTTTTCTCATGCAATTCACTTAGACATGTCAGCAAAAAACCGATAGAAATGAGAAATCGTTTCAATTCCCCGAAAATAATTGAAGAGCCCATAACTCTCATTTGGGGAATGAATGGCGTCTTCCTGTAATCCAAATCCCATCAAAATAGAATCTAACCCCAGCTCTTCCTGGAAAAGTGCAACAATAGGGATGCTACCGCCTTCACGGGTTGGGATAGGTGTTTTTCCCCACGTTTCTTCCATGGCTTTTTCAGCAGCTTTATATCCTATAGAATCGGTTGGGATAACGACTGGCTCTCCTCCGTGATGTGGAGTGATTTTAACATCGACCGATTTTGGTGCAATCTTCTTGAAATGCTCAGAGAACATTTCTGTAATTTCTTCACTGACTTGATGAGGCACCAATCGCATGGAGATTTTGGCGTAGGCTTTCGATGGAAGAACCGTTTTGGCTCCTTCGCCTGTGTAGCCACCCCAAATTCCGTTCACATCTAAGGTAGGGCGAATTCCCGTTCTTTCAATTGTAGAAAACCCCTCTTCCCCCTT
>JANQST010000056.1 GCA_028279155.1 Cyclobacteriaceae bacterium | reverse complement strand
CTTGATTTGATTGATTCTGTCTACTTGCTTGGTTCTTATTGCATCATTATCCACTTCAAGGATATCAATGGATGTGTCATTTTCTGCAATGAATTTATTTACTCCAATGATGGATTCCTCACCTGCGTCAATTCGTGCCTGTTTCTGAGCGGAAGCCTCCTCAATTTTCATTTTGGGGTATCCACTTTCAATAGCTTTTGCCATTCCGCCCATTTCTTCTACTTCCTTAATGATGTCCCAGCTTTTGAGAATCAGCTCTTCTGTGAGTTTTTCAACATGAAATGAACCTCCTAAAGGATCAACCACTTTGGTGACATTCGTTTCTTTTTGAAGATAAATTTGTGTGTTTCTGGCGATTTCAGCAGAAAAATCTGTTGGTAAAGCTATTGCCTCATCTAACGCATTTGTGTGAAGTGACTGTGTGTGGCCAAGAACAGCTGCAAGTGCTTCGATTGTTGTGCGGGAGATGTTATTGAATGGATCCTGGGCGGTCAGACTGTATCCTGAAGTTTGACTGTGTGTTCTTAGTGCCAGAGATTTTTCATTTTTAGGATTGAATTCATTTATCAACTTTGCCCAAATAACACGACCTGCTCGTAACTTGGCCACTTCGGTAAAGAAATTCATTCCAATTCCCCAAAAGAAGGAAAGCCTAGGTGCGAAAAGGTCAATATCAATACCTGCATCTATGCCAGTTTTAACATATTCCAATCCGTCTGCAAGGGTAAATGCTAACTCTAATTCCGCTGTTGCGCCCGCCTCATGCATATGATAGCCACTAATGCTTATGGAATTAAACTTTGGCATTTTCCGTGAAGTATAACCGAAGATATCAGCGATAATTCTCATTGATGGTGTAGGAGGGTAGATGTACGTGTTCCGCACCATGAATTCTTTGAGAATGTCGTTTTGGATGGTGCCGGTTAACTTTTCGGGAGAAACCCCCTGCTCTTCTGCAGCAACAATAAAAAAGGCAAGAATTGGGATAACGGCTCCATTCATCGTCATGGAAACAGACATTTGATCCAACGGAATCTGATCGAAAAGAATCTTCATGTCTTCAACCGAATCGATGGCCACTCCAGCTTTTCCAACATCTCCCTTAACACGAATGTTGTCACTGTCATATCCTCTATGTGTAGCGAGATCAAAAGCTACTGATAAGCCTTTTTGACCAGCTGCAAGGTTTCTTCGGTAGAAAGCATTGGATTCTTCAGCCGTACTAAAACCCGCATACTGCCTAATGGTCCAGGGGCGAGAGGCATACATGGTGGCATATGGTCCACGTAGAAAAGGTGGTTTACCTGAAGAAAATCCCGATTGAATGAAATCTGCTGCCATCTTACTTTTCCAAATTTTCTTTGCAGGCCTGAATTATCTTATGTGTAAGTGCTTCTACAAAAAAAGAACCACCACACTGATCTTCATATTGAATTATCCCACATTCTTCACGAATGATATTGCCAACATTTCTACTTATTCTGGAATTACCTTTTGCCGTATAAAAATTAATTGAAGTTGACCCTCCCAAAATACTGGCAAGTCCCGCAGTGGAATTGACAAACCATTGTTGATCTTCACTGCTATGAGGAAGAATTGATGTGTGAATTTGAATTTGGTTTGCCTTTTCTCCAATCAGATCGAAGAGTAGAAACCGCAGCGCCCGCAAAGAAGCCACTTCAAGAAAGAAATCAGAAGACGCATTCCTTAATACATGCTTCTCATTAGTTATTGTTTTAAGTGTTGAAGTAATTATATCAACTTGATTCTTTTGACCTTCTGAAGCATCTATGGCATTTGTCAAGTTACCTCCAATTAAGAACCCAGATAATTGAGGAACATCTTCCAATTCAATGGAAGATTGTAGCGACACATCACATATGTCTATAAGAATGTTATCAAGCAAAACTTTAAAGTCAATTCTTTCCTGTATAGAAAATATCACACCATTGCAACCACCGGCTAATGCTTCCAGCGCTTCCCTGTTTCCTGACGCAACGCCCCGGACATCGATGTTTTCATATAATTTCCAATGAAACGGTTTTAAAGATTTAAAAAATTCTATTTGTTTGTTAAAGCCTTCAATATCAGACTGATCGTAGTAGGAATTCATTTCCAGTTGTGAATCTGAGAGCCAACTGAGTGTTTGAATTGGGTCCTCTCCTTTGAGCTGTTTTTTGGCCAAATTAATCCATTCGTCTTTATTGACTTTGGGAAAAATATCGAGACTAATTTCTTTCAAGTTTGAATTAACTAGTTTTATTTACTTACGAAAGTAGGTAGAAAAACAGTGTTTATAAAAATTGTATTTTTCAAAGAACTTTAAATTAAAAACACTCTTGGTTTGACGCATTCGATGATTAGAAAAAGTCAAGAGGGAAATTCATTTTTTTAAGAATTTTTTTTGAGTCATATTTGATCCCCTTCTTAACGAAGGACAACCTTGCTAGCCTAATTATAAACCACAAAAAAAACGCTCAAAAATGCATGACGTAGTATGGAAAAACTGTCTTAATTATATCTCAGAACGCATTCCTACACAAAGTTTTAAAACGTGGTTTGAACCCATAAAACCCTTAAAGACAGAGAGTAACGTACTAACCATTCAAGTTCCAAGTCAGTTTTTTTATGAATGGATTGAAGAGAATTATGTTCATGTAATAAAACAGGCAATTGCGAGCGAATTAGGCCCTGAAGCAAGATTGGAATATTCTGTTGTTGTAAATAAGACGGAAGATGAAGGATCTACACCCACTGTCCCTCAATTTTCCAACAATAAATCTACCGGAGAAACGACCAAGAAATCATTTGATCCAGCTTTTGTGGACGAATTGAAGGCTGATGGTGTCTTAAATCCCACATACCTCTTTGATAATTATATTGAAGGAGATTGTAATCGGCTAGCGCGTTCGGCTGGTTTTGCTGTGGCACAGAAACCAGGTGTTACTTCTTTCAATCCACTCATGATTTATGGTGGAGTAGGTCTCGGGAAAACGCATTTGGTTCAGGCGATTGGTAATGAGATCAAGTCAAAAGATCCTTCGAAAAAAATTATATACGTTGCTTCAGAGAAATTCACAAATCAATTCATTGATTCCCTCAAGAATAACAGCGTTCAGAGCTTCATCTCTTATTATAGAGAAGTAGATATACTTATTCTTGATGATGTTCAGTTTTTGAAAGACAAAGAGAAAACACAGGAGATTTTCTTCCATATTTTCAATCATCTTCATCAGGCGGGGAAGCAAATTGTTATGACAAGCGATTGTGCGCCTAGAGATTTGAAGGGTCTCCAGGAACGATTGGTTTCACGATTCAAGTGGGGGCTCACTGCTGATCTTCAGCAACCTTCTTTTGAAATGCGAATGGCAATCATTCAGAAGAAAATTCAAGAAGATGATATTAAAGTTCCTGATCAGGTTCTGGAGTATATCGCTTACACGGTTGACACCAACATTCGGGAGCTTGAAGGTGTTATCGTCTCATTAATAGCACATGCCTCACTTACCAAGGTTGACGTGGATCTTGAGTTAGCCAAGAAGGTCTTGAAAAACATCGTTCGCGAAATTGATTCTGAAGTCGGTATAGATTATATACAAAAAACGGTTTCAGACTATTTTCATGTTGAACAGGATGATTTAAAAGCAAAAACCAGGAAAAAGGAAATCGTTATCGCTCGACAGGTGGCCATGTATTTTTCAAAAGACTACACCAATCACTCATTGAAATCAATCGGTTATCACTTTGGTGGAAGGGATCACAGTACTGTGATTCATGCACTTCAATCTGTTGATAATATGATCGACACCGACGCGAAATTCAGATATTCGGTAGATGAGCTGAAGAAAAAGCTGAAAATGCGAACTGCTTAACGCCTGAAAGGATAATATACTTTTCTTCCTCGTTCGTTAATCCCGATTATATCAAATCGTCCTCTGATTGTTTCCAGAATATTGGCCAACTCTTCAGGTTCATCGACAAGTTTGCTATTGACCTGTGTAATGATGAATCCCTTAGGAATGGATAACTCTGAGAAAAATCCGTTTTTCTTATAATCGACAACCTTCACCCCACTCCTTATCCCAAGTAGATCACGTTCCACTTTTGAGACGCTTTCTAAAGTGACCTCTAGTTTTTCAGAAGTGTAGGTATCTCGCTTTAAGATTTCTGTTGTACCCTCTCTATTTGTTAGCACTAGCTTTTTTGTATTCAGCTTTCCATTTCGTTCAATCAAAACATCCAGTTGGTTGCCAGGATAACTATTTGCAATGAGCTCCTCAAGTGTCGCTTTATTTCCCACTTGGGTTTGATTTACTTTTCTTATTACATCGCCTTTTTCTAGGCCTGCCTTATCGGCTGCACCTGACCGGGTAATATCAGAAACAATCACGCCATCAAGATCATCAATTTCCAATCTGCTTGCCAGTTCACTGTCAATGTCGATGAATTCAGCCCCAACAAAAGCCTTTTGGACTTCACCATGTTTCACAATGTCGTTGAATACCTTTTTGGCAATATTCACTGGTATAGCGAATCCATATCCTGCATAAGAACCAGTCCGTGAGAGAATTGCTGTGTTAATACCTATTAATTTCCCCTCGGCATTTACCAGAGCTCCCCCACTGTTTCCGGGATTAATGGCTGCATCCGTTTGAATGAAACTCTCTATTGGAAATTTTTCTCGAAGGATATTAATGTTTCTCCCTTTGGCGCTAACAATACCCGCTGTGACAGTCGATGTAAGGTTAAAAGGATTCCCTACTGCTAAAACCCACTCACCAACTCGTACATCTTGAGAGTTTCCGATTTCGATTGCTGGGAGGTCATCTGAATCAACTTTAATCACTGCAAGATCACTGCTCGGATCACGTCCGATAAGTGTTGCCGGATAGCTTTTCTTGCCTGCAATAACTGTGATCTCATCCGCCTCATCGATTACATGATTATTTGTTACGATGTAGCCATCTTTTGAGAAAACAACTCCAGACCCACTTCCTACCTGCTGAGAAGACCTTGGCTCAAAGAACCAATCCATCCACCCACCACTTCGAT
>JANQST010000145.1 GCA_028279155.1 Cyclobacteriaceae bacterium | reverse complement strand
TCCGAAAATGGAAGGAAAAAGGATGTTCCTTTTCCTTGCACCTAAAGTACAGAAAAAATAAAGTTAGAATAAGTTAAAAATGCCAAAGCAGAAAACAGTTTCAGGGGCGAAAAAGCGATTTAAGCTTACAGGTTCTGGAAAAATTAAGCGCAAAAAAGCGTTTAAGAATCACATTCTGACCAAGAAGGAGACTAAACAAAAAAGGAACCTTCGGTATATGAGTGTGGTGAGCAAAGCTGACGAAACCAACGTCAAAAATTTGCTAAAACTTAATTAATTGGTTCAATGTTAAACCCGGTTATTGGTAGTAAGTTTCTTTAAGAACGCCAATCGCCAAAAATCAGAAAAATGAGATCAGTAAATCATGTAGCTTCAAGAGCCCGTCGCAAAAAGATGATGAAGAATGCGAAGGGATATTTTGGACGAAGAAAAAACGTTTGGACAGTGTCCAAAAACGCCATCGAAAAAGGATGGACGTATGCCTATCGCGATAGAAAAGCGAAGAAAAGAGAATTTAGAGCATTGTGGATTCAGCGGATCAATGCAGGTGCAAGAGAGCATGGGCTTTCTTACTCACAGTTTATGGGTAAGCTAACCGCAGCTGGAATCGAGATCAACAGAAAAGCATTAGCAGACCTTGCAATGAACGAGCCTAAGGCATTCAAAGCAATTGTTGATAAAGTGAAGTAAGAGTCTACTTCATCTAAGAAATAAACCCTGTTCATTGATTTGAGCAGGGTTTTTTGTTTTAAGCTAAGAACATGATAACATCCTTTTTCATGCCGCACTTGATGCGGCATCTTCCACTATTGAAACCCTTCCCAAAATCATCCTCAACTTGCTACAGGAACTTCGACAAATCAAAATGAAATCTTCAAAAACAAATTAGCAGCAGGAATACTCGTATCAAACGATCGTCCGTAACCAGGAATGGAATAAACATCCTCAGGAGTTTGACGGTCATAGTCCAACAAGTAGCGCAACCGAAGGTTTAAGCCAAGCGCTAAGAATTTATTGATTTGACGGTCCGTGTAAAGTGCGAATTCAATCCAATTAGCTGCTACGTCTTTTCTACTGTATGATGCAGATAGTATATCAGGAACATTGATTGTGTTCTCAGAATCTAGGGTAGCACTTTCATCAAACGAGCTAATCGCATATTTAAAAGTAAACCCAAGCTTGTTTTTAGGTAAGAATTGAGAGTAGATCCCTGTTCCAAATCTATAATACATTCCCTCTGATTGATAGGAGCCATTTGCGTAAACCTTGGTAGGATTTAGTGTAGCCATTCCTACCTCCAGAATGAGTGGAACTTTTTCTTGGATCAATAGTTCAATACCGACTTCATACTTCGTTTCGATATCCAATGGGATAGCTATCAATTTTCCATAATCAATGTAAATCGAAGGAATAATGGATCTGACTGGCACCAAAACCGAATCCTCACCAGCTTCGGACGTTTCTTGAGCAAATGACTGAATGGCCATTAGCATAACCCCGTATACCAAATACTTCTTCATTCTAAACACAAATCTAATCTTACCCGACATATCAATTAACTATTCAACCAATTAACCAATCCACCAATCCACCAATCCACCAATTCACTCATTCATATCGGGTCTACATCAAAAACAACACCAACTCCCTTAAAAGCAGGAACTTGCTTGAGAATTTTCTCACATGCCCATAAGTATTCTTTGATTGCCACTAGATTGATTCCCTGCTTTTCTAATTTCAGTAGAAGTTCATGATGATATAAGTTTCGAATTTTCCCAATCACTGGCTCTACAGGTCCAATTATCCTCTGATTACCCATGTTTTTTCTCAATTCGTTCGCAAAAAAAATTGCACCTTCATATGAAATGGTCTTTTCTCTATGCTTGAAAATGATTTTAATCAAACGAAAGAATGGCGGATAACCAAAACGTTCTCGTTCCAAAGCCTCCCATTGAAAGAAATGTCTATAATCTCCACTTCTCACTCTTTCTAATAGAGGCTGGCCAGGATCATTGGTTTGAATGATAACTTTCCCGTGATTTGATTTCCTTCCGGCACGACCACTTACTTGCATGATTAGATTATATGCTCGTTCGTGTGACCTGAAATCCGGAAAGTGAATCATTCTGTCAGTATCGAAAATGCCAACAAGATTCACATGATCGAAATCCAACCCTTTGCTTACCATTTGGGTGCCCACAAGAATGTCCACACTACCGTCCTCAAAGTCTTCGATGATCCGCTGATACCCATATTTACTACGAGTGGTATCTAGGTCCATGCGTTGAATAATGGCTTGTGGGAAAATGATCTCCAACTCTTCTTCCAATTCCTCTGTTCCAAAACCGATGTTTTTTAGTTGCGTACTTCCACAACTAGTACAATCAGCAACCATCGGCTGATTAAATCCACAATAATGGCAAACAAGCTTGTTGTTGAACTGATGATAGGTGAGGCTAACTGAACAATTCGAGCACTTGGGTATGTGCGCACAATCTTCACATGCAACATAGGGGGCATATCCTCTTCTGTTTTGAAACAAAATGACTTGCTCTCTTTTCTCAAGAGATTCTTCTATTGCTTGAATCAGTTCAGATGAGAAATTGCCTCTAAGTTTCTTTTGTTTCCGTTCTTTTCTGAGATCAGTAAAGATCAATTTAGGTTCTCCAGCTTTTCCGAAACGTTCTGTAAACTCAACCAACCCAAACTTCTTATCTAAAGCATTTTGATAAGTTTCCATGGAAGGTGTGGCAGTACCAAGCAGAACTTTAGCATCATGAAGTGTGGCTAGAAAATTAGCTGAATCTCTTGCATGATAGCGCGGCGCTGGTTCAAACTGCTTATATGAAGGTTCATGCTCTTCATCAACAATGATCAACCCCAGGTTTTGAAAAGGAAGGAATACCGCACTTCTTACACCTACAACGAACTGATATTCATCGTTGAGGACCTTTTGCCAGACTTCTACACGCTCGTTGTCTGAGTAACGTGAATGATAAACCCCAAAACTGGTCCCAAAGACTTTATGAAGTCTTGCAATGATTTGTGTAGTCAGCGCAATTTCCGGTAGTAGATAGAGGACTTGTTTGCCAAGATCTAATTGATGCTGGATCAGACTTATGTAAATTTCTGTTTTGCCACTACCAGTAGATCCATGAAGTAGAACGGATCGGAAATTGCGGAACTGGTTCAAAATCTCCAGTTTTACTTTTTCTTGTGCTTCACTTAGATGAACTGTATCTGTTTGTGTTCGTTCTACATTCTCCAACCTTGATACAGTTTCTTCCCACTCTACAAGTATTTTGTTTTTAATTAGGGTATTGATTGACGATACGCTAACGTCCTCCTTAGACAAGATTGACTTTGCCATCCCAATTCGATTTGTCATTGAATCTTCCAGGACGGGAACATTTCTCAAATAGAAGAGAAGCACTTCTACTTGTTTAGGTTTGGACTCTAATTCCTTAAGGAGCTCATCCAGATTTTCCTCTTTTTCTAACAGTGAACTAAGTCGAACTCTTTTTTCCTTCTTTGGTTGATATCGATCTTTAACTTTTTCGTAAAGATCAACATATCCTTTTTCTGCCAACTCTTTAACAAATCGTTGTGGACGTTTGAGGCCTAAGTGCTGACCTATATCATTCATGGACAGTTCATTTCCTTTTAGAACTGAAATCAAAGACCATTCTCGATCGTCCAGGTTTTCCTCTTCAAAGTCTACTTCCGGGTTAATTCCTATGTAGGATTGACTAGACAGCTTTAAGGCAGAGGGTAAGGCGGCATTCATCACTTCCCCAATCGAACACATATAATAGTTCGCCATCCATCGGAAGAAATCAAGCTGTACCTGATGGACAATTGGGAATTCGTCTAAAACTTCTAAAACTTCCTTGGGTCTACGATCAGTAGAAATCTCCTCGTGAAGTGCAAAAATGATCCCGGTGTAGATCTTTTTAGGACCAAACTGAACTACTACGCGACTCCCTACCTTTACTTTATTGCTCAGCTCAACTGGAACATTGTAAGTAAAAGTACCGTGGAGTGGAAGTGGTAGGATAACTTCTGCGTAGGTCATTCCATCTGTTCTATTGCTTCTTCAATTGTATGTACAGGCCGCTTACAGCTTTTGTCATAACATACGTAAATGGTGGTCTTTTCATCAATGGCTGACTTGTATTCGAAAAGGGGAGAAGCTCGTTCTTCTCTGGCTCCAGTTACTATCTTGTTTGGAATGAATTGGCGGTTCAATTGTTTTCCGTAAGCTTCAAAATCTTCTCCAACAATCACCACTTCAGCAAAGGAATTAGACAATTCCAGCGCCGTAGCTGCCCAGTTTGACATGTATTCTGGCTCTTGTACCAAAAGGTCAGAAACTTGCGCGATCATTGATTTTCCTTTATTTATCAGTTCCTCGTCATAGAAATGAGTTCCCAGGTGCACAAGATTCCACGCCATGAGTGAGTTGGATGAAGGTATGACATTGTCAAAGAGTTCTTTCTTTCGTGCGATTAAGCTTTCCGATGCATCGCTTGTGAAAAAATAGAGATTTTCTGTCTCGTCATAAAAAGCTTCATCAGTTCTTCTAAGCAGCACTTTTGCTTGTTCCAGGTATTCCCAGTCAAAGGTCGTTTCATAGTACTTGATAAACCCCTGGATGACAGCTGCATAGTCTTCTAGAAAACCTTCCAATTCCTTATCAGGAAATCGGTTCAGCTGACCATTTTTAATAAGCTGATCTTTAATGAAGGAAGCATTTTGCTTGGCAAGCGTCAGAATGGAATCGTCATTGATGGCCTGGTATGATTCTGATAAGCCTGATAGTGTCAATCCATTCCATCCGGCGATGATTTTGTTGTCAAGACCTGGCCTGATTCGATCGTTCCTCTTTTCCAGTGCCTTTGTTTTAAAGGATTTGATCTTCTTAGAAAATGCTTCTTCTGTGAGATCAAATTTTTTCATCAGTTTTTCCTCTTCCTTTACAATACGTAACACATTCTTTCCTTCCCAATTTCCGGCACTGCTTACATCGTAGTAGTCAGCAATCAAATGGAGATCTTCACCAGCTAGTTCCTTGATCTCAGCTTCTGACCATACATAGAATTTGCCTTCTTCTCCTTCACTGTCTGCGTCCAATGCAGAATAAAATCCACCGGATTGATCTAGCATTTCACGCTCCAACCATTCGACGGTCTCAAGGATCACCTCTTTGAATTTCTTGTTTTGGGTCAGCTTGTAGCCAATGGCATACAAAGTCAACAATTGACCATTATCATAGAGCATTTTCTCGAAATGTGGAACATGCCATTCTGCGTCTGTGCTGTAGCGTGCAAAACCACCTCCAACATGGTCATAAATTCCTCCATCCGCAATTTTTTCAAGCGTGAACACAAGGTGTTTGAGTGCACTTTCTTTTTCATTTTGATGATAATAGGTTGCCAAAAACTGCCAGACGGATGGCATAGGGAATTTAGGAGCTTTATCTACTCCGCCATCGATCCGATCAAACTTCTGTCCCAGGTTGGCAAATGCCAGGTTCATCTCGCTGTTAGATAGTTTATGGTCATCTCCTTCCAGCTTGTATTTTTCTGACTCTTTTAGTCTTAGCCTTTCGGTGAATCCCTCTGCTGATTGATCAATCTTTTCTCGGTTGTTCTCAAATGCGTCGGCAACATTAGTCAACAGATTAGTCCAGCCGGGCTTTGGGAAGTAGGTACCGCCATAGAAGGGTTTTTGATCAGGTGTAAGAAATACATTGAGTGGCCACCCACCATTTAAGCCCATCGCCTGAACCGCATCCATATAGATCTGATCTACATCCGGACGTTCTTCCCGATCCACTTTGATGTTGATGAAGTTCTCGTTCATTAGTCTGGCTACTGCCGTATCTTCAAACGACTCCTTTTCCATAACATGACACCAGTGACAACTAGAATACCCGATACTGACAATGATCGGTTTGTCTTCTTTTTTTGCTCTCTCAAGTGCCTCAGGGCTCCATTCTTGCCAACTCACAGGATTGTGCGCATGTTGCAACAAGTAAGGACTGGTTGAATGTATTAGAGCGTTGATATATTTTTCTTCTGACATGTTTTTATTGGATTGAGAAGTGCAAGCAAATACAGATAAACCAATAAGGATGATAAACAGGCTTTTCATGTTATTTGAGCCTGGATGGTTTTGAGCTCATCGGAAATGTCTACTTGATTTTTCAGTTTTTCCAACATGCTCATTGTTTTCTTTAAAAACTCCTGGTGTTGTTTTGACTTTGGTTGAAAGGCTTTGTGCGCCAGCGCATAAACAACGTGATCCCATTTTTTTACAAAATCCTTAGTGTTCTCGTCAAAAAAGGAAGTAGAAAGTTCTTTCCAAATGTAATCAACCGCCTGTTG
>JANQST010000128.1 GCA_028279155.1 Cyclobacteriaceae bacterium | reverse complement strand
ACGATCCTAACTCAACCATACCAAAATCAGGGTTTAAGTTTGGGGCATCAAGGGTTAAAACAGGTGTGGTAGTCGATCCCCAAATTTCCGCAACCCATTCCGGATGATCAATGAACGGGTTTCTATTTTCCTGATAGCCAAAAACTCCCTCGTGCCGTGCCATTTCAGCAGCATCCACAGGATCAGCTTCGTGCCACTTTATCAGCGTATATAGAACACCCAATTCAGGTTCATTAGAAAAACTGATACGATCTACAAGTTCCAGGTTAAGACGATCACTATCGTACCTCACATCCAAATAGAATAGAATCCTGGCAACATCTCCTTTTATCTCATCTCGAGGTTCCCAAAAATCATCTGTTGTGAATGTATTTTCAGCTTCTCCCTGTTCGTTTTCAGCAGTATGTTCGACATCATTAAAATCTTTGTTGCTTTTGGAGGTATTCACCGTAGCATCAGAAGGCCTTAGATTATGAGCATCTGTATAGGCTGTGTCTGAGGTAGCAGAAAAGCCATGAGAAGAAGGCCAGGTATGTTCCCTGTTCCACCCATCATCACCATTAGCGAAATCAGCCTTAGGGATAGAAACGTTTTTATAAAAGACAATGATATTGTCAGCATTCGCAGGATCTTCATCAAGATCAGGTAGAATGGTGTCTCTAAATTCTGAGTACGATCGTACGGTGTGTCCCCTGATGATTTGATGAAGTTTAAGCTTCAATTCTTCACCAGTTAGCCCTGTGGTTCCTTCATAGTAATCCTGACTATGCGCACTAAAAGACATCACTGCCAACAAGAAAATTAGAGATACTACTTTCATACTTAATGAATGTTATTAGGTGTATAGCAAAAAAAAAGCGCTCCCATATGGAAGCGCTTTTAAAAAAATATATGTTATTCTGTTATTTCGGAATAAGATGTCCCATCCCAAATAATGTTTAGTTGATCTGATCCAGACCCAGGTCTCCATACCGCATAAGTAATTAGGTATTTCTGACCAGCTTCAGGATTCGGGAAGATGGTAGCCAGTCGATTGGTTATCTGCTCGAAAATTTGCTCAGATGTCCAAAGTGTAAGGTCGAAGTTACCAAACTGGGTAACACTCGCAGATCCACCAGGGTTTGAATTCAATGAAGCAGCTGCAATTGCAGTCCAATCATCAGGTCCCATTGTGTATTTGATTGTATTATCAGGTACCCAGGTAGTTCCGTCATGACCAAAGTTCAATGACTGCTGAGTAATTTGAGCTACATTTCCATACTCATTCCAGTTGGTACCATCGAAAATATAGAGCGCTACAGATTGGCTGGTACCAGGTCCATTGTCCCAGTTCCATTGAATTAGTGCCTGATCTCCGGCTACAGCAAAAATTTTAGTGGCTTTTAACCAAAATGGAATGTTGTCCTCTCCTTCATCTTCAAAGCTAAAATCCGGAGGACTTTCATTAAAGAAGTCAGCATAAGAAGCATCAGGAAGTGGTTCTGCCCATACCCAGGCATTGTTTGAAACAACCCAAACAACTCGAGTAGTAACTGTTGTCGTAGTTCCATTGTTAAAGAATTCGTGAGTCACATCCAGGTAATCTCCATCAGATCCCTCACCAACTTTAAAATCAGCATATACTGGAACATCTTCAGCAAGGTCACTAAAGTTTCCAAAGCCAAAACCAAGTTCCGTATATTCTTCAGCCGTAACTGTAAATACTTGCTGATCACCTCGGATATCTGGCGAACTTCCGTTAAAGAAATCATAGGTCACCAATGCAGAAGATCCATCCCCTAATGCAGGAAAAACCGCTGCTAAAACTGCCGGAACTCCTTGTCTAACACCATCATCACTACTGAAGTTGCCGAATCCCGAACAGCTACAAACATCATCAGCCGTATCGTAATCATCATCAGTTAGGGTATATACAATCTCTTTAGAGATTGACAAATCTTCATTTATTTTATCGATATCATCCCCTAATGGGTCGCTACAACTGAATGCCAAGAGGATAGTTGCAATTGCTAGTAAGTATGATTTGAAATTTAAATTTTTCATCTTTCTAAATCTTTTCAATTATTAAAATCTCAACTTAAGACCAACATTCCAGTTGACTCCCAATGCGTAAAACACCTGGGCTGAAGCTGCATCGTGTCCGCCACCATCGTTGGCATCTGCCACGTACTCGACATTTCCAACATTGTAAACGTTACCAAAAATGGATGAGTCCAATCCAGCAATATCAAAGTGGTAAGTCAAATTAACATCCAGAATTCCGACCGCAGGAGCTTTCCAAGCCTGATTTCTATCGCTTTCATCAGTTCGTCCTATTGGATCGAATGATGCATATAAGTTATTAAAGTAGACGTAATCTGCACCTAGAGAAAAACCATCAAACAACTCATAAGTGATTCCAAGTGAAGCAGTGGTTTGTGCAGCATCTCCTACTTTTAAAGCATCACTATATACACTGATTGCACTACCAATTTGGTTGCCATCTTCATCCTCTATAAATACATTCTCAATGTCGTTCTGCCAGATATTGTCTTGAACTGAAAGCATACCAGTCAATTTCAGATTTCTGTAAACATCATATACAGCATCAACTTCAATTCCCTGGTGAACTGCATCTACACCTAAGATATTCGCGAAAAACTGAATATTATTTTGCGTTTGACTTCTTACAAAACTTCTGTCCTTCCATTGAGTTCTGTAAGCATTCACATTCAAAGTCAAATTAGATTCTCTGTATCCATACCCAACTTCAAAACTTAGAATCTTTTCATTCTCTGCTTCTTCGTTAAAGTTATTAGAAGTTCTACTTAAGAATACGTTTCGGTAAAATGGAGCTTTAGAAAAGAACCCAACATTTGCAAAAACATTGTGATTCGAGTTAAGGTTGTAGTTAGCTCCTCCTTTTACCTGGAAACCCAAAAAGTTGATTTTATCCGTTTCATCTTCTGAATTTCCAACCGTATTAAATCGTTCGACTTGTGAGTAGGAGGTATTAGATACTGAAAGTGTACCAAATACTGAAAGATCACCAGAGGTATACTCAACTTGTCCGAATGCTCCTTGCCATCCTACTTGTCCATCGTAGTTGTAGTTGTACTTATCTCCTACTGTAAGTACTCTGTTAGGGTTGTTTACATCATCATTATTTACAATGTATTCTCCACCAAGTAAATCAGTTACTTCGTAGAAGTGCTTACCTACATATCTTCTAAGGTCAAGACCTGCCATCAACGTCAGGTTGGATGATAGCTCATGATTCAGTGTAGACAACACTCCGAACCAGTTATGATCATTTCTAGAAGCTCTTTGCCACGCCAGAGATTCCCCAGATGGGTTTGCTACGTTAGTTTCTACCAGTAGATCAATGTCTGTTGGACCGTATGGACCACCTTTCTTAGGGATGGTATTATTTGGTCCTATTTGCCAGTTTCCACCGGTACCGCCTCCACCACCAGTACCCCAAGAGGCATAAGCTGCTGTAGATAACTCTGTACCGTCACTGATTGTCCAGTAGTGATTAAGTGACATTTGAGGTTTGTGATAAAAGTTGTCTTCAACGTTGACCACTTGTCCATCTCTTATTCCCCAGTCAGCATTGTACTTAATTCCTTGTGGTGCTGCATCAAAAACCGCTAATGTCTGCTGGTTTTGACGTTGTCCGTGACGCTGCTTTGCACCAACCGCAGTAAATGTAACTTCATGGCTATCATTTATTTGCTTAGCAATATTTGCAAAATATGAATGGCCGAGGAACTCTGTTCCATCTACATATCCATCTCCTTCAGTTTTAGAAGCAGAAAGAGTTACAGCCCATCCATTCTCAGTAAGTCCGGTTGATACTTGGAAACCTGCTTTTCTATAAGCATCATTTCCTGTGTTTACTTGAGCGTATCCTCCTTTTTGCCTATCAGAAGCTTTTGATACGATATTAATTGTTCCTCCGATTGATGGAACAGCTACTTTGGAAGCTCCTAATCCCCGCTGTACCTGCATGGCACTTGTAGCATCAGTAAGTCCAGCCCAGTTTGACCAAAAGATTCTTCCGTTTTCCATGTCATTAACGGGAATACCATTAATCAAAACGGCAACATTCTCAGAGTTGAATCCACGAATATTAATTCTTCCATCTCCAAATCCTCCACCTTCTTTGGTAGCGAACACCCCAGGTGTGGATTTTAAGATTTCAGGAAATTCCTGACTTCCAATTTTTGCTTCAATCACATCAGCTCTTACGTTGGCCATGGCTACTGGAGTTTTTCGATCAATACCAAACGAGGCAATGACCATTACTTCCTGAAGACCAATTGAACCAGATTGAAGCGTCAAAGAAGATAGGTCCGAATTCGCTCCCACTTCAATCGTTTCATATCCCACATAAGAAACTACCAGTGTTGCATCACCAGAAGAAACGGACAATGAAAATGATCCAGTAATATCAGTGATGGATCCATTATTCGTTCCCTTTTCCAATACGGTGGCGCCTATTAGTGCCTCGCCTGTTTCACTATCGGTAATTGTCCCACTAACGGTAGTTTGAGCCGCTGTAATTAGGGTTCCAATCACGAGTGAAAAACATAGTAACAGTTTTCTCATAATTGTTGTTGTTGGTTTAAAATTTTACAAATGCTCGGTTTTCCAGAGAAGAAGAAGAAGGTTTCTCTTCCCGTTGTTTTTTTCAAGACTTTCTAGTTGACGACAAATATTTTGCTAATTGTCAAATCAACCTAGGAATTTAAAAAAAATAAACTAAGAGAAACACGGAATTAACAATTAATTTATCCACATTTTAAAAACAGCATTTGAAAGAGATTTTTAATTGATTGATTATCAATTAATTACAAAACACCTATTTCTTGAAGGCTTCTAACACCCTTCTGACTGATCCGTACTTTCCCAAATATTCTCTCGCATTTTCCTCAGTTATGTTTAAGGATTCCATGAGCATGTACGTGCCTCGTTCCACTAACTTCTGATTCGTCAATTGCATGTCAACCATTTTGTTTCCTTCCACCCTTCCGAGCTTAATCATCAATGAGGTAGAGACCATATTCAAAACAAGTTTTTGAGCTGTACCTGCCTTCATCCTTGTACTTCCAGTGACGAATTCCGGACCTACAGGAACTTCTACCGGAAATGTAGCAGCTTTTGAAAGTTCAGTCTCAAGGTTGCACGTAATACAACCAGTCACAACTTTGTGTTCATTTGCCATTTTGATAGCGCCTATCACATAAGGAGTGCTACCGGAAGCAGCAATTCCGATTAGCGAATCGTTTTCATTGATCTCATGTTTTTGCAAATCCTTCCATCCTTGTTTTAAATCGTCCTCGGCAAACTCAACCGCTTTTCGAATAGCACCATCTCCGCCCGCAATGATTCCGGTTACCAATTCGTGTGGCACACCGAATGTTGGTGGACATTCGGACGCATCCACAATACCTAGTCTTCCGCTTGTACCTGATCCAATATAGAACAGTTTACCTCCGTCAAGCATTCTTGGAAAAATCGCATTGACCAATGCCTCGACCTGTGGGATTGCTTTCCTTACGGCTTCTGCAACTTTTCCATCCTCATGATTGATATTGGTGAGGATCTCAGAAACAGTCATCTGCTCCAAATGATCATAATTCGATTCTGATTCTGTAATTGATTTTTTAGCCATGGCTCTGATGAAATAATACCAACCCAGCAATGGGCGATTCCACAATGTTTCTTATTTCAAAACCTCTATCAATTCCTACCTGTCTGAGGATATCTGAAAAGTGATATGCGATTGATCCAGAAAAATGAAATACTTCATCGGCATACTGATTTCTAAAGAAAAAGGCATGATGAAAGTCCACAAAGGCGTTATAGATCAATTGATATATTTCGGGATGAGATTTATGCTTATGAACGAACGGCGCGAAAGATGCAAGGAAGTGATTAGGTTTTGGTTTGTGGTAGATCTGCTGAATCGCTTTATGTGAAGTAAGGTTGAATTCTTCTTGAAATGCGTCAACAATCTCTCTAGGAAGCTGATCGCGAAAAACACCCATCATCAGTTTTTTCCCCAGGTAAGCCCCACTTCCTTCATCCCCAAGCACATAACCTAGCGACGCGCTGACCTTATTAACTCGGGAACCATTATAATAACATGCATTGGAGCCCGTACCTAAAATACAAACATTACCAGGGTCATCTCCACAAAGTGCTCGAGAAGCTCCTACAAGATCATTTCTCACAAATAGCTTTTCTCCCAAAACTGCCTTAAGCTCCTCCTCAACCTCCTCCTTTTGTTCTTCAGTGTCAACGCCAGCAGCATAGAAATAAACAGGGCTTCCCTCGCTTAACTCATTTTCAAGGTTCTGAAGGATACTCTCCTTTAAATCACTTAGATCATGTGTATAAGCGTTGTACCCAATGGTATTAAATTGTAAGATCTCTCCTTGCTTAACAACACGCCATTGTGTTTTGGTCCCTCCGGCATCTCCTACGATGAATGATGAATTTGTCACACTATTTATTTTAACTCCAAGTATTGAACTTCACCAAAAATACATTTAGGTATTGAGGCTTTTAGACACCAAGTCAATTATCTGCTTTTTCTGACTCGGATCAAACCAATATATATCCTCATACCTCCTAAACCAGGTCAATTGACGTTTTGCATAGCGGCGGCTATTCCGCTTGAGCAACCTCACCGCTTCTTCACGATCGTATTTCCCATCCAAAAAATCAAAAATTTCTGAATATCCTACTGTTTTTAGGGCGTTATGGTGTTTGTATGAAATCAATCCAGAAGCTTCCTTGAATAAACCATTTTCTATCATCAAGTCCATCCTATAGTTGATGCGCTCAAAGAGAACCTCCCTTTCCATGTTGAGCCCTATTTTAAGATTGCGGTAAGGTATTTCATTGATACTCGATTGCCTAAATGAGCTAAATTTCTCTCCAGTCCCTCGTATTACTTCTAGTGCTCGAATAATTCTTTGACCATTTTTCCTATCAATCAAATCGAAATATTCAGGATCGGAAACCTTCAATTCATCCAACAACTTTCCTAGTCCATCATTTTCAAATTCACTATTCAATTGCTCGCGAATAGATGGGTCAACCTTCGGAATTTCATCAAAACCTTCCCACAATGCCTTAAGATATAAACTTGACCCACCAACAGCTATCACAATATTTTTCTCCTTGAACAATTCATCCATTACCACTTTAGCATCTCTTCCATATTCTCCAGCACTATATAATTCATTTATTGAATGTGAATCAATGAAATGATGATTGGCAGCTTGCAGCTCCTCAGTTGTAGGTTTTGCTGTTCCAATCTCAAGTTCCCGATAAAATTGCCTTGAATCCGCTGAAATAATCTCTGTTTCAAACGTTTGGGCAAGTGAAACCGCCAAACTAGTCTTTCCTGCAGCAGTAGGACCGACTATGGAAACAAGCAAAGGTTTGGCAACTTTATGGGTCATTTATGAAGGCTAAAATGCCTAATTTTAATTGCAATGGCAGTTGTTGACAATATAGCTGATCAAAACAAGGAAATCTCAGAGCTCAAAAGTAAACTTGAGCAAGCTGAGCGAGATTACTATTCCCTAATTGAAAAAACTAATCAAAACCTCAAAGATCTTTTCGACAACTCGAATGATCTAATCACGATTTTTAAACCGACAGGTGAAATTAGGTTTGCCAATGCTGTTGTTAAAAACAAGCTTGGATACTCTGAAGATGAGATCCTGGATTTGAAATTCCTGGAAGTTGTACATGAAGACCATCGTAGAAATGCGCTTCAAAATATTTTAAAAATTACAGCTGGTAGTAGAATGGAGCGTTTTGAAACGGTCCTCATATCCAAATCCGGCAAGAACATCTACGTAACCGGGAAGCTTACCTCCATTTTCGAAAACAATGAGCCGGTAGAATACCGATGCGTGTTTTATGATATTTCAGAACGGATTAGGGCAGAAAGTGCCCAAAGCCTGTATTATCAAATTGCCAACATCACCATCACTGAAAATGACTTAGAGCACCTTTACCTCAGCATATTCGATCAGCTAAGTCAAATGTTGATGGTGAAAAATTTTCATATTTCACTTAAGCAGAAAGGTAGCTATACCACCATTTTCAGAAGAAATGAAAATGGAGACGACTTAACCGGTGATGTTGATAGTGCACTAATGGATTATGCCTTTGATAGAAGAAGATCACTGATCATTTACGAGGATGGGATCGAAAAAATTGAATCTCAGGCAAAAAAGAAATTCAAAGATTCAATGCCTAAGATTTGGTTGGGAGTTATCATCTATCTGAATTCAAAGCCGCAGGGAATCATGTCGGTCTATAGTTACACCGATCAAAGTGCATTTAACAATAAGGATCTTGAACTTCTTGACTTTATAAGCGGTCAAATAAGTTTAGCAATCGAGCGGAAGGAAAAGGAGGATAAAATTGAAAACCAAGCTGCTACACTTGGGGCCATCTTTGATAGTAGTACACACCAAATCTGGTCAGTAGATAGGAAATTAAGGTTTACTTCTTTTAATCATAATTATTCCGAGGCTTTCAAATTCTATTTTGGGATTGAACCTCAAATTGGAAAAAGCCTTTTGGATTTGGATGAAATTCAGTTCACAGAAGAAAGAAAAAACTTTTGGGAGGACAAATACAAAGAAGCCTTCCAGGGAAAGTTTGTGAACTTCCAAACCAAAATTGAGCGAAATGAAAAGGAGATCTGGCGTGATGTGTTTTTGAATCCAATCTTTCTTCCAAATGGCAGGATCGAAGAACTCTCGGTAATAGCAAATGATATCACCGATAAAAAAGAAGCAGAAGTTGCACTGATCTCCAGCGAAGAAAAATTTAGAACAATTTTCGAATCATTTCAGGATGTTTACTTTAGATGTAATATGGAAGGATTCATTTCCATGATGAGTCCTTCGGTGAAGGAGGTTTTGGGATATGATCAAAGTGAAGTGCTAGGAAAGCCTGTGACCAACTACATTAAGACTAAGGCTCCCTTGAAGGGGATTATGGAGAAACTCTTTGAAGAGAAAAGACTCCGTAACGTTGAAGGCACAGTCCTACAAGAAAATGGAACCAAGCTAGACTTCCTTTGCAACATCCGGCTTATTCAAAAAGAAGATGGTGTCACGGAAATCGAAGGTGTAGGTAGAGACATTTCCAAACTAAAAGAAACAACCAAAGAGCTGCAACGAGCAAAGGATTTTGCCGAACGATCACTTAAAATAAAGGAGCGTTTCTTGGCCAATATGAGTCACGAAATACGGACACCAATGAACGGGATCATTGGAATGATCGACTTGATGGGGAGCACAAAATTGGACAATGAGCAATCAGAATATGTGAAGACCATCAGCAAGTCATCACAGACTTTGTTGAATATCCTCAACGACATATTGGATCTTTCCAAAATTGAAGCTGGAAAAATGGAGCTCAGGCAAGAGCCATTCAGAATGGTGAAAACCATTGAAAAAGTCTATGATCTTTTTTCACAACAAGCCTCATTGAGTGATAATGTTCTCTACTATCACATTGATGAAAATATTCCTGAGTGGATTATATCTGATGAAACACGTTTGATACAAGTCCTTTCTAACTTAACCGCCAATGCGATTAAATTCAGTAAGGAAAAAGGAAATATTAACATCAGTGTAAGACTTCTGAAATCGAAGAAAAAGAAGCACACCTTTAAAATCTCTATAAAAGATTCCGGAATTGGCATCTCAGAAAAAGATCAAAAAACGTTATTTCAAAGTTTTCACCAACTAGATAATAGTACGACCAAAAATTTCGGAGGTACAGGCTTGGGATTGGCAATATCAAAAGAACTAGCTAAATCAATGGATGGAGATATTGGTGTTGTTTCAACCCCAGGACTGGGCAGTACATTTTGGTTCACATTCACAGCAGAAGAAATCTCAGCCAGTAAAGTCGATCTAAACCAAACTGATTCATCCTTTACAAAACAATTCATTGATAAAGCGCCAAGAATACTACTGGTCGATGACAATGATGTGAACCGCAAGGTGGCCACAGGTATTCTTAAGAAATCAGGATGTGAAATTACAGAAGCAAGAGATGGTTTTGAAGCCATAGAACTTGCCAAAAAAGATACCTACGATTTGATCTTCATGGATATACAGATGCCGAAGATGAACGGAGTTAAAGCGACGCAAAAAATAAAAGCACTAAAACTTGATCCTCAACCCCCTATCGTTGCTATGACAGCCTATTCGATGGAAGAAGATCGTCAAAAGTTTCTGGATAATGGCCTTGATGATTACCTGGCCAAACCAATTAAAGCTGAGACACTGATCAACAAAGTCAAAAGCTGGCTGGAATTTGAGCCTAAACAAATGACCACTGAGACGCTTTCAGAAACTTCTGAAGCCTTAGTGATAAATCAGAATACAATCAATCAGCTAGCTAAATTTGGGGGCCAGGAACTTATTGAAACAACACTCGTTGATTTTGAGGAAGAGGCAGAGGTTCTTGTTGCCAACACACAAAAATTCTTGAAGAAGAAAGATTACGAGGCGATGAGAGGAGAATTACACACCTTAAAAGGCAATGCAGGCACCTTAGGCATAGAAAAACTATCTAATCAGGCAGCAGCCATTGAAAAATTGTTGAAAGCCAATAAATTTGATAACCTGAAAGCGGAAGTAACCCAACTAATTGCTCACTTTGAAGAATTCAAAGAAAGCAGTCAAAACATGCTAATAACCGATGAGTAAAAAAATTATTGTTGCTGAGGACAGTAGCGTGATCCAAAACCTAACTAAGAAAATCTTAACGCAGATGAACTATGAGATAGCATCAGTTAAGAACGGTCAACAAGTACTAGACTTGTTGGAAGAAGATACCTATGACTTAATCTTATTAGATATTCATATGCCAGTTATGGATGGGATGGAATGCGCTACCAGAATCAGAAATCTTGAGTCTGACATCAAAGACATTCCAATTATTGCTATTACTGGAAATGCAAATAACTACGGAATGAAAGACTTTGAAAGTGTTGGGATCAATGACTTCATTCCTAAGCCTTTGAACTATGATAATTTGGTAGAAATGGTTAGGAAATACATCACTGATGTCAATTAAGTATACGAAGCACTTTCTCAACAAGCTAGAAGATGTAATGTCTGAAACCGATTACATTCTCCGTTATGAAAAGGGGAATTTCCAATCGGGCTATTGCATATTAAACGACAGTAAAATTGCCATTGTCAATAAATTTTTTGCCCTGGAAGGCAAAATCAACAGTCTTGTTGAAATACTGAAATCCATCCAGTTGGATACCTCTAAACTCAGCGAAAACAACAAAAAACTGTACGCAGAAATTACTCAAAACCAGCTTCAATTGTGAAAATCACCTTCCTTGGAACTGGCACTTCTCAAGGGGTACCTGTAATTGCTTGCACATGTGAAGTCTGTCAGTCTTTGGACTACCGGGATAAGCGATTAAGGTCGTCCGTCTTAGTTGAAACACCTGAATTTCAGCTAATCATTGATACGGGACCAGATTTCAGACAACAAATGCTACGGGAACGAGTCAAAAAATTGGATGCTGTTCTATTCACGCATGCACATAAGGATCATACAGCTGGATTGGACGATATACGGAGTTTCAACTTCCTTCAAAAAAAGGAGATGCCTGTTTTCGGACAACTACATACATTAGATCAGTTAAAGACTGAATTTGCCTACATTTTCTCCGACAGCAAATATCCTGGAATTCCACAGGTGAGTTTGAATCCAATAGAAAACAAACCATTTGAGATAAACGGACAAGCAATCACCCCTATTGAGGTAATGCATCATAAGCTACCTGTTTTTGGATTCAGAATCGGGAACTTCACCTACATCACTGATGCTAATTTCATTTCTGAAGAGGAGAAGGAAAAAATCAGAGGTTCAGAAATTATTGTTCTGAATGCGTTGCAAAAAACAGATCACATCAGTCATTTCACTCTTGATGAGGCTGTAACGCTTGCCAAGGAGTTAAATCCTAAAAAAGCTTATTTCACGCATATTAGTCATAAGTTGGGGCTGCACAGTTCTGTCAGTAAAGAGTTACCAGAGAATGTACATCTTGCCAACGATGGTCTTGTCATTGAAATAGCTGATTAGGTCCCCACAATGTTTAGCAACTATTTCTTCCTAAAACGGCTAGCTGCATCGCTAAAGAAGGAGTTAGCCGGGTTCACATTGATTGAATGTTTTTCACAAAACAAAGATGAGCTCGTCATCGGTTTTGCCAGTGAAACAGAAGAATTCTGGATTAAAGCAAACCTTGACCCTAATATTTCAATCATCTCTTTTCCGGACACTGTGGCCAGAGCCCGTCGGAATAGCATTGATTTATTTACATCGCTTAAAAGTAAAATCGTGGTTGACTGCAAAGTCTTTCAATTTGATAGATCATTTGAGATAGAACTTGAAGGTGCCAGCTCTTTAATTTTCAAAATGCATGGCCGTAGGGCTAATATTTTGCTTGCCGATGAAAAGATAACCGAGATATTTAGAAATTCACTTTCTGCAGATCTTGATTTGAAACCAGAGACTTTAAACAAAAACATAGAAGTCAGTGAGTCTGTTTTCGAAGTGAATGACTTCAATCCATCTGACATGATACCAGCCTTGGGAAAGGAAGTTCAATCCTATTGGGATAGCCAGTTTTCAAATCTTGAAAACTCGCAAAAATGGATAGCACTCCAAAAGCTACTTAGCGAATTGGAAACCAACTCCATATGGTTAGACGAGGCGAATGCAAATCTAAGTTTGCTCCCAATAGAAGGTGCAACCGAAACTACAGATCCGATTGAAGCATCTAATTGGCTGTACGCAAAAAAAACGAGGGCATTCTACTTTGATCGTGAAAAAAATCAGGTCAAAAGCAAGTTGAATCAATCCATCAGGCAATCTGAAAACTACATTTTCAAAACCTCAGAAAAACTACGACTTGTTCAAGCTCAGAGAAATCCAGAGGAGATCGCTAATATTATCATGGCCAATTTATCCTTGATTGACAAAGGGTTATCTAAGGTTGTACTGAATGACATCTATTCGGCAGACTTCATTGAAATCAAACTAAACCCAAAACTGTCACCGCAAAAGAATGCTGAAAACTTTTATCGGAAATCTAAAAACCGACACCAGGAAATTGATTCCCTTGAGAAAAACATTAAGGAAAAACAAAAGAAAATCGATGAGTTGAAAGAGAAAATTAACTCATTGGAATCCATCCAAAACTCGAAAGAGCTTAAACAATTTCTAAAATCCAATAAGCTTGAAAAACCTTCAGGAAAGCAAGAAAAAGCCAAACCGTATCATGAATTTGAGAAGGATAGCTGGAATATTCTGGTAGGCAAAAATGCCAAATCAAATGATGAATTAACTCTAAAAGTTGCTACAAAAAATGACTTATGGCTTCACGCAAAAGATGTGAGTGGCTCTCATGTTGTAGTCAAAGAAAAGCCGGGACAAAACTTCCCCTTACACATTGTTGAATATGCAGCAGCTTTGGCAGCCTTTAACTCAAAGCGAAAAACAGATTCGGTTTGCCCTGTTGTTTACACCAAAAAGAAATTCGTTCGAAAACCCAAAGGTTCAATGCCAGGTGAAGTTATCGTAGAGAAAGAGGAAGTAATCCTTATTGAACCCAATGAGAACCCAGATTGATCAGGCAACTTTTACTCGCTTGCTCCTCCAATCACCAAAGATCCAATTACCTAATGCCTCCTCATTCGCAGAAAGGAAGAATTCATAGAATCCTTTCATGAGTTCCTCTTTGCTGATGTAATGGTCATTGTTCTGGTCAAGTTTATCAAATCCAACGTGAACAAATTCTTCATCCAATCCATAGATCTTAAACATATTGGTATACTCTTCTTTTGAGATCAACTGATCATTGTTGTGATCAAACAGCGAGAAAACATAGTTGGCTACCCTGCTAATATATCGATGAATGAATTTTGGTCGGGTTCGCTGAAAATATTCGAAGAAAGTCAACCACTCATCTTTGTTTATGCTAATATCCTGTTTGCCCATATCAGCCAGTATCTGTACGAAAAGACGATAGGATTTGAGATTCAGGTCAAGTCGGGCCTTTGATTGTTGATCATAGCCCAGTTGATCGCTGATGCGCTCTGCAACATTGGTAAAATCGTCCAATTGAAGGATGTGGTTTTGATTCGCGTCGAGTATGGCAAACAAGTACTCAAGCTTGGCTTTTTGAATTGTATTCATGGTGTTTAATAGCTGGTGACTACAAGATAATGAACGAATCTCTCAATCCATTGTTTCCAATAAATTTTTATTTCAATGGTAAATAGTGAATTGAAACTGCAATTTTCTAGATATCCCAATCTTCATTAATCTGTCGGATTGCATGATATGCGGTCAGATCAAACTGGCAAGGAACGATGGAAACATAGTTGTTGGCCAGGGCTGTTTCATCATTATCCTCACCTTTGTCATGGTTAACAAAATTTCCAACCATCCAAAAATATTTCCTACCGTAAGGGTCCGTACGTTCATCAAAGTCTTCTTCCCAATTGGCATTGGCCTGACGACAAACCTTAATTCCCTTTATTCTCTCTTTTTGAATTGGAGGGAAATTAACATTTAATGCCACTCCTTCTTCCAGACCTTTATCCAACACCTCCTTTATAACTTTTAACAAAAACTCGTCTATATGAGACAAGTCAGCCTCAATATCATAATCACAGAGGGAAAAACCAATCGAAGGGCACCCTTCAATGGCACCTTCAATCGCAGCACTCATTGTGCCGGAATAAAGCACGCTGATGGAGCTGTTGCTTCCATGATTAACACCTGAAACAACAAGATCTAATGTACGATCTTTCAACACATAGTGTCGTGCAAGCTTTACACAATCGGCAGGTGTTCCACTGCACTCGTATGCCTGGATGTCACCAAAAATATTGTTGGGTTTTAACCTGAGCGTATCTCCAACAGTAATTGCATGACCCATTCCAGATTGAGGACTGTCTGGCGCAACAACCACTACTTCGCCAATGGTGCTTACGAGTTCTACAAGCTTTCTTATACCTCTCGAGGTGATACCATCATCGTTGGTAACCAGGATCAAAGGTTTTGACATATGTGTTTTAGATAGAATTGTAAAAGGCTGTAATTCTAATCAAATCCCGAACATCATCCGAATCCAGCCGATTATCTTTCATGTATTTCTTAACATCGTTTTGCTTTTTACGCATGATAAGCAGCAGATCTTTCTTACGTCCCGAGAAAAAAGTAATCTCACCTTTCGTATTCAGGAAGAAAAAAGAGTATTGAACTACTGTACGAGGATAATTTGCACCTCCCCAATAAGGAGAATTTGACGCCTGAGCTTGCTGAACAATGGACTCTCTTGTTAAAAGGGAGAGCGGACCTTCATATAGTAATTCAAACAAGATTGGGATCTTGTAGTCATAATTCACTTTGTGCGGAATGGAATAGAATTGACGGTAGGTATTTAAGATCTCATCGTTGATCTCAAAGTAGAATATTTTATGACTTGAAAATGATCGTAGCTTCTGACCAACAGCCAGTGTGACGATGTTTGTTTCCATGTCATATTTCAATTTCCCACGTACCGTATCCCGATCATTCGTTACCAAAAATCCCTGATGAAAAACCTCTGACGAGAATCGTTGTGCCTGACTAGCAGAGGCTAATGCAACAAACAATATGACAAGTGCCTTTTTCAATTACTTTAAGATTTCGTGACCTAATTTATCCCGCTTGGTTTCCAAATACTTCTTGTTATGAGAGTTTGGTATGATTTCAATTGGTGTATTTTCTACAATTTCTAGGCCATAACCCATCAACCCTACTCGTTTCTTAGGATTATTGGTTATTAAATTCATTTTCGTAATACCCAAATGCCGCAATATTTGTGCGCCGACTCCATAATCCCGCTGATCCGCATTGAAACCTAATTCAAGATTGGCCTCAACCGTATCCTTACCCTCTTCCTGAAGTTTGTATGCTTTTAGTTTATTCAACAACCCGATGCCTCTTCCTTCTTGATTCATGTATAAAACGACTCCTTTGCCAGCTTGTTCCACCATTTGCATGGCACTATGCAGTTGACCACCACAATCGCACCTACAAGAACCGAATATGTCGCCTGTAACACATGATGAGTGGACTCTGACAAGAATTGGCTCATCTTTTTCCCATTCTCCTTTTATCAATGCCAAATGATGCTCATTGGTATTAGTTTGACGAAAAGCCTTCAATTGAAAGTTGCCAAATTCTGTAGGCATGTTCACCTCAATCTCTTCTTCGATCAAAGATTCCTTTTTCATGCGGTATTCAATCAAGTCTTTGATTGCTACCAGTTTCAGATTGAATTTGTCTGCAATGACTCGTAAATCAGGGAGTCGTGCCATCGTCCCGTCTTCTTTGAGCACTTCCACAAGAACACCGGCAGGGTACAACCCAGCCATTCTTGCTAAGTCAATAGCTGCTTCGGTATGCCCGGATCTTCTCAATACTCCACCGTTCTTGGCTTTTAAGGGAAAAATATGTCCGGGACGTCCAAGATCTTCCGGCTTGGTCTTTGGGTCAACAAGCGACTGAATCGTCTTCGCTCGGTCAGAAGTAGAGATTCCTGTCGATGTATCCTTTGAAATCAAATCAACGGAGACCGTAAAGGGTGTCTCATGCAAAGCTGTATTCTTTCCTACCATGAGGTCCAACTCCAGCTCGTTGCAACGGTCCTCCTTCAAAGGTGCACAGATCAACCCGCGTCCTTCCTTGGCCATGAAATTGATGATCTCAGGCGTCACCTTCTCTGCCGCACAAATGAAATCACCCTCATTTTCTCGATCCTCATCATCGACGACAATGACAATCTCTCCATTTGAAATGGCTTCTATGGCCTCTTCTATTTTATCAAGCATATTATCCTACTAGTACGATTCCCAATATTTTCGCAATTGACACTCTCACCTCTTCTAACTCAATTATCTCATCTAAAAGTTCATCCGTTTGCTCTTCTGTCTTAGCTTCTTTGAGTTTTTTCTTCTCTTCGACAATCAAATGTTCAATTATTCTGAATTTAAGTCTTAAAACGTTGGTATAGGTCACATCCCTTAGAAATTCAGTTTCCCTGGGAACATGAATATTGTATTTATCCTTCCAGTCCTGACTTATTTCATATTTGTCTGCCACAAGATCCACCACTGTCCTTCTAACATCTTCATCCGGATGGTTGATCAGGTTTTCACCATCAATGATCTCTCCTTCCCTTAATTTTTCCTTAAAAAAATCAATGATCTTTTTGTAGGTCACATTGGAAAACTGTATCTCCTCCGATTCATTCAAAAAGTAATTGATTAGGTACTGATCCTGTAGTTCGCGTGTTTGAATCTTGTTTTTCCCATAGTTTACAAGCACTCGAACACTTTCCCTCTCTTGTAGGTCGATAATCTGACCAATATCCATCTTATCCAG
>JANQST010000127.1 GCA_028279155.1 Cyclobacteriaceae bacterium | reverse complement strand
AGTAACCAAACGTCTCATTTCAATACTTTTATGTTTTTCTACTAAACCGCAAATCAATAAAGATTGATTCCATTAGAAAGTTAAAAAATGCTAATTATTGATTTCTGAGAATTGTCAATATTCAAATTAAATTTGCAGATTCCGGCAATGAACAATTTCATGTCTAAAAGAAAAATTAAACCATGTTGCTTCAAATGTGTTGAGGTAGAAGAACCTTTAAACTTTGAGTTTTTGAAGCATGGTTAGGAGAATAGCAATCTTAGGGTCAACCGGATCCATTGGTACCCAGGCACTTGAGGTTATTGATAAGCATTCTGATCAATTTGAAATTGAAGTTCTTACTGCGCACAACAATGCTGAATTGTTGATAGAGCAATCCATAAAGCACAAACCGAACTGCGTGGTTATTGTCAATGAAGATCGTTATCGGCAGGTTTTTGACGCACTTGATCCGCTGAATATTAAAGTCTACAGCGGCGAAAAATCACTTGCATCTGTTATGGAAATGGATTCAATTGATATTGTGCTAACTGCGCTTGTCGGATACTCAGGGCTCCTACCTACACTAAAGGCCATAGAAACGGGTAAGACAATTGCCCTCGCAAATAAAGAGACATTGGTGGTTGCTGGAGAGCTCATTACAAAGTTGGCGCAAGAAAAGGGCGTGAATATTCTACCAGTAGATTCTGAGCATTCTGCTATTTTTCAATGCATCGTTGGAGAATTCCAGAATCCAATAGAAAAAATAGTTCTAACTGCATCAGGAGGCCCATTTAGAGGCAGGACTAAGGAACAACTTTTAGATGTTACGAAAGCTCAGGCACTAAATCATCCTAACTGGGATATGGGAGCCAAAATCACCATTGATTCAGCGACCATGATGAATAAGGGCCTTGAGGTGATTGAGGCAAAATGGTTGTTTGGAGTTTCTCTTGATCAGATAGAAGTGATTGTGCATCCACAATCGATTATTCATTCCATGGTCCAATTTGAGGATGGGTCGTTGAAAGCGCAACTTGGATTGCCTGATATGCGTTTGCCTATTCAATTTGCTTTGGGTTACCCTGATCGGTTAAAAACGGACTATCCTCGTTTTGACTTTTCAGATTACGCACAGCTTACGTTTGAAAAGCCTGATGTTGAAACTTTTAGAAACCTGGGATTGGCTTTTGAGGTCGCTACTAATGGAGGAAATCAACCATGCATTTTGAACGCAGCGAACGAAATTGCTGTTCAAGGATTCCTGGAAGAGAAGATAGGTTTCCTCGAAATTTCGGATGTAATAGAAAATTGCTTGAAGCGGGTAAGTTATATTCGCACTCCGGTTTTGGAGGATTTTGTTGAATCAGATAAAGAAACAAGAGCTGTGGCTCTGGAACTAATATAAGATGGAAGTATTGATTATGGTAGGACAGCTTCTTTTAGGGCTGTCGATTTTGGTTGGATTGCACGAATGGGGGCACATGGTGGCTGCCAAAAGTTTTGGAATGAGAGTTGAAAAATTTTCAATAGGATTTCCACCAAAAATTTGGGCCAAGCAGATGGGCGAAACGGAATATTCTATCGGTGCTATTCCGTTGGGCGGTTTTGTGAAGATCACTGGAATGATAGATGAATCCCTTGATACTAAATCACTGAGTGAAGAACCAAAACCATATGAGTTTAGAGCAAAGCCAGCCTGGCAACGATTGATTGTTATGCTTGGCGGAATCATTGTAAACGTGATTACCGGGATTATCATTTTTATTTTCATTGCCTTTGCTGACGGTGAAACCTACCTTCCAAAGGAAGAACTTAACAAACATGGCATTGTAGCTTATGACCTTGGCGAACAGCTCGGTTTTGAGACTGGAGATAAAATTGTAAATGTCAATGGAAGAGAATACGAAAAATTCTCAGATATCATTGGAGCGGAGGTTTTAATGGGCTCCAACATTTACTTTACTGTAGACCGATCAGGAGAAGAAGTAAGAATAGAATTACCTAACGATTTTGTTGAGCGTTTGTCAGAGAAGAACGCTCCTCCAGTCATTGCTCCAAGAAATACATTTACAATAGGAGAGGTGATGATAGGAAGCAACGCAGAAAAAGCAGGTCTACTAGCTGGTGATAGAATCACAGCAATTAATGGCAACAGTCTTGCCTATTTTGATCAGCTAACTTCTGCACTTGATACGCTGAAGCTTAAAACCATTCAAGCATCAGTCTCAAGAAATGGAAGCGATATGGTATTTCCAATCGACGTAACAGAAGACGGGACTATTGGTTTCAGGGCTCAACTTGAGGCAAATTTTGTCACAAGAGAATTCAGTTTCGGTGAAGCAATTGGAGTGGGAACTATACGCGCATTCTCAGTGGTTTGGCTGAATATCCAGGGAATAAACAAAATGGTCAAAGGAGAAGTATCAGCAAGAAAATCGATGGCTGGTCCGATTCGAATTGCTACCATGTTTGGAGGCAACTGGGACTGGGGTCGTTTTTGGTACCTCGTTGGATTGCTTTCAATGGTACTTGCATTCATGAATTTCCTGCCTATCCCTGCATTGGATGGTGGTCATGTTGTCTTTCTTACCTGGGAAATTGTTTCTGGAAGAAAACCATCAGATAAATTCCTGGAGGGAGCTCAAAAAGTCGGAATGGTTGTTCTTCTTAGCTTAATGGCTTTT
>JANQST010000118.1 GCA_028279155.1 Cyclobacteriaceae bacterium | reverse complement strand
AAGTTTAGGTTAAACCGTACGATGTTGCTGTTTTCATTCTCCTTGATCTTATCCTCTGCCAGGTTGAACCATCGAAGTTCAGGGTTAATGAAAAACGGCTTATTCTTTGAAGGATACCACCTTGAGCCAAAACCTGCTCCATAGGTCCAGTGATCTCCTGGTTGAAGCCCTACTGAGAGAACAGAATAGAATTTTTCCAATCCCGATCGAAAGGCGAAACGGTATGGCACCACATCATCGGACTCCAGGGCCGGAGAAAGGAGGCCTCCTTTTTTTACAACACTGAGCAACCCAAAGGGAACACCTGTTGCCACTGTATCTGCCCAGTTGACTACACTCAACTGCAAACCTCTCACCTCTTTAGCCACATTGATAAACCCTGTCAACTGAAAACCATCCATTCCCCTGGTTGTGTTGATGAAGCCTGACAGCTGAAAACCTGACATCCTTTTGGTATGATTGTTAAATCCCGCAATCTGAACACCTCGCATTTCTTTAGTAAGATTGGTAAACCCTCCCATCTGAAAACCATTCACACTATCAGAAGCAACATTAATAAACCCAGCGATCTGAGATCCCTTCACATAATCTTTAGTGGTATTAATGAAGCCCCCCATTTGCAATCCATGAACTTCTCCTCCTACCGTATTTCCAAAACCACCAATCTGAACACCTCGAACTTCTTCCCTGGAAATGTTATACACCCCACCAAGTTCTGCTCCACCCACCCCATAGGAATATCCAGCAATCAGGTTGAGTGAATATTTGTTTTTTATTTGACTACTCATTTTGCGGTTGGTTCCAAGTGATGGGATGAATGAAACCTGGAACATTCGTGTATCTGTAAGATTGACGTTCTGTGCATTCTTCCGCACCTTGTCCGAGGTGAAAAATTTGGATATCCCTGTAGAAAATGTTCGTGCTCGCTCTCGGATTGATTTCCCAGACTTGTTTTCCTTTTCTTTCTTTAAAACAATCGGTCTCTCCAGCGTTTTCAACTCATTTACCTGGATAATCGTATCCTCGTAATACTTCTTACTAATCACAAAAATGGCAGCTGACACATCTGTCTCTGCCTGAAGATCGAATTCACCTCTCTTGTTTGACAAGGTTGAACGCAGCGAATTGACCTCATAGATTGAAACATCTTCGAGCTCTTCCCCTGTTGTGGCATCTTTCACTCCTCCACTAAGTTGAAAGGTGGCTTTTTCTTTCTTTATCGGTGGTGCTTTCTGAATGATGATGTAGTTACCTATAGACTCAAGCTCATAGGCATCACCCAATAGCTGATCAAGAATTTTCTGAGGAGCTTCTGATCTAAAAGATCGATTGATCATTACATCAGGGGGCAGTATTTGAGGATTATAGGAAAGCTGCTGATCTGAAATGCTATCCAACTTGAGCAATGCATTTTCGATTGTTTCATTCTCAAGTGAGATCGTCACTTTTTGCTCCTCACCCACCGATTGACCAAATAATGAAAAGGCGAATGAAACTAAGGTGATGAAAAAATAGACCCTATTGACAGCCATTTCCTTTTAAAATATAGGAATCACCATTATTAATTAACTCGTAATTCAGGGTACTTGAAATGATTTCCAGTACATTCTCTATGGACTCATTATCAAAAGTTACGGTAAGCGAACAGCCTTCAGTTGATCCCTCTAGTTGAATAGACTTTCCGTATGCCTCGTTTACGACATTGACTACATCCTCTATGGAGGTAACCTGGAAAACCAATCGTCTCGTTTTCCAGAAAGATGAAATTCCTGTCTCGTCTTCTGTTTCTAAGAGTTCTTCACCTGCCATATCGAGTGTAAGAGTCTGACCAGTTTCTATGATCTGATGCAAGTCCTTATAAGAAATGAGAACCCTTCCTTCCTCTACCTGGACACTTAATGAATTAGCTTCAGGTTGATCAATATAAAATTTGGTTCCCAAGACCCTTACCTCAGCATCATCTACTTCTATAACAAAAGGGTGTTTTTCCATTTTGGCTACTTCAAAGTAGGCATCACCGCTGAGCACCACACGTCGTTCGTTGTTTTGAAATGGTTCCTGGTATTCAAGGCTTGCATTTTCATTAAGTGAGATAAGGGAACCATCTGGCAAAGTCAGCTCTTGAACCTCTCCGACACTCGCAATCTTGATTTCTTCAACCTGGTTTTGATAGTAATAGACACCGACGACAGCACCAATAATAACGATGACACTAGCGGCATATCTCAATAGGTTAAAAGAGCTTGAAGGAGCCTCATGAATGGACCTTACCTTGTTTTCCTTCTTGAATACTTCCCACGATTGGTCCACGTCTTGAAGTTCAAGATTCTTATAGTAGGAAAGTCCCTTCATATCCAGAAACAGCAGTCTTGCCTCATCAAACACCTGTTGATTCTCAGGAGAGGATCCACTCCACACTTCTACTTCAGTTGATTCATCCGCAGACAACTCTTTTCTAAAATACCGGTAGAGTACCTCTTCAATTTCGATATCGTTACTGTCTAAGTTCAACTATCTACATTTTTTTGACACGCTATTTAAATTTTACCCCTACAACCCTCCAATAACATGATCATTGTAAAAATGATCAGGTAGACTAAATAAGATCCCAATACCTCCCGCATTACCTTCAATGCACGACTCATTTGAGTTTCCACTGTTTTGATAGAAATGTCCAATTCTTCGGCTATTTCATGGTATTTCTTTTCCTCAAAACGGCTCAACTCAAAGATTTGTCGACGTTTTTCAGGGAGTTGCTGTAATGCAGCTTCAAATTTTTCTTGCAGCTCATCCATTTCCATAAATGTTGTTTGGTCAGATTCTTCCATTTGCATTGTTGCCTGCGCATAAGAATCCACAACTTTCAAATGCCGAAGGCGATTCAATGAGGCATTTCTGACAGCACCAAAAAGGTATGATTTGAGGTTGGTCTTGACCTCCAAATGATCAGACTGATTCCAAATGTTGCTGAATACTTCCTGTACAACATCTTCTGCCTCATCAGAATCTTCTACATATTGAAAAGCGAACCCGACAAGCATGGAAAAATATTGCTTGTACGCCATCTCAAACTGAGTCGAGTCCTGAAAAAGGGCCATTTTATGGTGTTAGGGTTCCAAACCTCTAATCTAAATGATTCACTTATGATCCAAACAAATAAGTGAGCGAATCATTTTTGGCATCATTTTAGAATTAACACCTACTATGTTTCACTAAAAAGCGTCAAAAATGAAAAAGGTATATACACTCCTTCTATCAACCGTGTTCGTAATATCAGCGTGTGAAGATGGTCCTCCAGGTCCTCAGGGGCCTCCAGGATTTGATGGTCTAAACGCAGAGGAATCCTTTGT
>JANQST010000105.1 GCA_028279155.1 Cyclobacteriaceae bacterium | reverse complement strand
ATAAGAAATGGTTCTGTGTGTACAGATAGTACAGGCCTCGTAATTGAAGTAAAACCTAAGCCTTTTGTTTCTTTTAGTGCAGAAAGTGTTGTTCTGGGATTACCTACCAGCTACCAGGCAGATGATTTCCAGGTAGATGGAAGTTATACCTGGGAGTGGGACTTTGATTCGGATGGAACTGTTGACGATAACACAGCAGGAAATGTGGATCATGTCTTTGGTTCAGCAGGTTCATTTCAGACAACACTAACAATATCAGATGGTTCAGGATGTGAGGCATCCTTCATGCGTGAGGTGACAGTCTTGGCAGATGCTGAACCAACTGTCCTTTTTGAAACCTCAATTGAATGCGAAGGTACTCCCACTATTTTCACAAATCTTTCAACCAGCATCCCAGCAGGCTCTACTTATTCCTGGGATTTTGATGACGATGGAGTTGTTGATGATACATCTGTTGGAAATGTGGAATATACGTATGGTGCACCTGGAAATTATACGGCACGACTAACCATCGAAACACCAGCAAGTGAAGTTTTTCTGACAACAAATTCTGTTTCTATTGTAGCCGAGCCGAATGTTGATTTTGAAGTAGGTGTGACATGTGAAGGCCAGGAAGTATCCTTTATTGATGCTAGCCTGGATGTTGGTTCTGGCTCCTATTATTGGGATTTTGATGGAGATGGAATCATTGATAGCGAGACACCTGGTGATGTTACGTTTACTTATCCTGCTGTGGGAACTTATGTGGCTTCCTTGCTAATCGACAATGGGAGTGATTGTTTTGGCTTTAAGGCGCGAAATGTCCACCTGTCAGCTTCACCTCAAGCCATCTTTAGTTTCACACACAATACATCTGGATCTTCGGCAATTGCACAATTTGAAAATCAATCGACTGATGGAGTTGATTACCTGTGGGAGTTTGGAGATGGAAGTAGTTCGACAGAAGCTAATCCGGAACACGAGTTCGAAAACTTTTTGGATGAGGTTTTTGAGGTTTGTTTAACAACAACCAATGGTTGTAGTCAGGATCAGGTTTGCCAGTCCATTTCTTTTATGGTAACAGGAATCCAAAGTTTGGATGATGTAGGTATAAAGGCGTATCCCAATCCCAGCTATGGAGATTTATTCCTGGATTTCGTTAATGTTGAAAGAAATGAGTACAAAATTCAGGTACATGATCTTACCGGGAAATTGGTTCTTGAAGAACAGGTTGATACTGGTTTGACCACCTCATTTCAAGCAAGAATTACTTCAAAGGGAAGCTATTTGCTGAGCATTGTCTCTTCCAATCTTAATGCACGACAAAAAATTGTGATCAGGTAATCCACCTAATAGACCAGCCGCTTCATCGAACAAGGGTCAGGTGTCGCAACCTGACTTTTTTGTTATTTTTCTCATTATCCGAGGCTGACAATTTTCAGGATTCACTAGCTTTATAGGTTCACTAATTTCCTAAATCACATGCGGCTCCACGCTTTGCTGTTGATACTATTTATTGGCCTGGAACTTCAAGCTCAGTTCATTGATGAGACTGCCACTCATAATTTTCTTGCTGTAGGAGCAAGTCCACTATTTGGAAATGGTGTTGCTGCAGCAGACTACGATGGAGATGGGGACATTGATATATATGTTTCCTCAGAAAAAGATTCACCGGATCAATTGTATCGAAATGACAATGGGCAATTTGTTCCCATAGGAGAGAATGTGGGATTGGGTTCGATGAAGAGGAGCAGGATGGCGTTGTGGTTGGACATTGACGGGGACCGTGACCTTGATCTTTTAGTGGCAGGAGATTGTCATCTTGATGCTGACGATTGCGATCAAGAAATTCTAACACGATTGTATCGCCAGGATGAAGGACAGTTTACTGAGGTAACGAACGCTTCAGGATTAAGAGAATATGGCGCTAAAAACAGAATAGAACGAATTGGTGGCTTAGCTGCAGCAGATATCAATGGTGATGGGTATGTAGATTTCGTTCAGGTTTTATCCAACCATGGGATTGAAGCATTTATCAATGATGGAACTGGAGTCTTCACTGAACAGGCTGAAGAGCTGGAGATGGATATTGGAGATTATTATTATTGGCAGCCATTTTTCCATGATTTCAATTCAGACGGATTCATCGACTTGTATTGTAATATCGATTTTGATGGAAACCAACTGTTCTTAAATAGCTCAACAAATGTTTTTGATGAGCGATCTAAAAGCACCAACTCTGACAACGCGTTCAATGAAATGGGCATCACCTTGGGCGACATTGATAATGATGGTGACTTTGATATTTATTCCACGAACAGTGAGAACTATTTAGGAAATGATGTTTACAATATTTTGTTGCAAAGAAATGATGGTTCTGTTCACTTTAACGAAGTAGCCAGAAGCCTGGGCGTGGAGCAAGGTGGCTGGGGCTGGGGAGCTACTTTTTTCGACTATAACAATGATGGTCTGATAGATTTAGGAGCAACGAATGGTTGGTATGCTGAAGAACCTGATCAATCCAAGTTTTGGGTTCAACAAGCCGATCGATCGTTTGCTGATCAATCTTCTGAAGTCGGATTCGACGATTTACTCAATGCCGTAGCCCTCATTTCGCTAGACTATGATCGAGATGGGGATTTAGATATGATCCAAACCATTAAAGGATACGAGGGAGAGCAGGTTCCACTTCGGTTGTTGAAAAATACCATATCAGAACCTGATCTGGGAAACTACCTGGTAGTGAAGCCAAGAATGGATGGGCCAAATCATTTTTCGTTAGGAGCAATTGTCACGGCGTACATGGATGGAATTCCACACCCAAGGATCATTCATGCTGGAACAAGTTTTTATGGGCAAGAGCCTGCCGAGGCATATATTGGAGTCGGGAATTATTCCATAGTCGATTCTTTGAGTATCACTTGGCCAGGAGGGGAAACATCCTGGTGGTTTGATATCGATGTAGATCAGATCATAACATTGACTGACGAAGCAGTTGTCCATAGGCCCATTCAACTCAGCGCTGAACAAATGGGCGCTTCAGTTCAAATTTCATGGAAAGATATTTCATCCAACGAAACTAGCTTCATTCTTCAGCGATCAACAACTGAAGATTTTTCGAACCCGATGGAAATTGAATTAGCACAAAACTCAACTAGCGTTACCGATACTGAACTTCCTGACGTCAGCAAAGTTTATTATCGACTGAGAGCTGCGAATGCAATAACCTCATCAAGGTTTACCGAAGTTGTAGATATTGACTACACCGTGCTTTCAACTGAGAAGAGATTGGATGAATTTAGGATTTATCCCAATCCAACTTCATCCTTTATAATTCTCGAATCTATTCGTGATGTAAACACAATACGACTTTACTCAATCTCAGGAATACAGATCACCCTATCAAATCGCTTGGAAAAACTGAGCAAAAGAATGAAACTTGATCTGAGCGGATTGAGGCCTGGTGTTTATCTCTTGAAGGTTGATGGAAATGCGCAACGGCTAATAATAAAATGACCTGAACCTACCTTAAATGTCATGTGAATATTGAGGGTAATAGCTGCTAGTTGAAACTATATTTAACAGGTCAATTCAAAATTTCCTATTTAAATATCAATGAACTTAGAAGAACTCGAAATAAATCTTACCAAAGCCTGGGAGCTACTTAAAAATCATGAGCATAGCTCGGCAAGTAAACCAATCTTGGCTTCCAATGAACCGGAAGAAGTAAAACGGGGATTGGTGAAGGCTTTCCCCTCTGCCAATCAGTCCTTTGAAGATTTGCTCGTAGATTTTGAAGCACAAATTCTTCCATTCCTTAACAAGAACACGGACGCACGATTTGGTGCTTACATAACCGGGAGTGGAAATAGAATCTCTGCAATTGCTGAATTCATAAAGGCTTTCTTTAACCAAAACGGACTCAAATGGAACAACTCACCAATTACCTCAGAGGTGGAACAGCTGGTGATTCGATGGATTGCTGAGTTTGCAGAACTTACGAAGTTTGGTAAAGGAATTCTAACTTCAGGAGGTTCCATGTCTAACCTGATGGCCATGCATTTTGCCTTAGCCTCAAGATTTCCCGGACGAGAAATGAATGGATTTTATGGAGAAAGACCGTTCACTGTTTACTGCTCAAATCAGACACATTCAAGCGTGGATCGCGCAATGGTCTTTCTCGGTTTGGGCAGAAATAATCTAAGAAAAATTGATGTTAATTCTCAGTATGAAATAGACACTATCCAGCTGAAGGAAGCAATTGAAAATGATCTTTCAAACGGATTACAGCCACTAATGATCATCGGTAATGCCGGAACTACCAATACGGGGAGCATCGACGATCTACAAGCTTTAGCCGAAATAGCCAAAAAATACAATCTTTGGTATCATGTTGATGGAGCATATGGACTTCCGGCGAAAAGGTTGACGAGCCTCAAGAATGAATTCAACGGGATCGAGCAAGCCGATTCGATCATAATAAATCCACATAA